>CAYGSQ010000214.1:0-6272 GCA_964352435.1 uncultured Gammaproteobacteria bacterium
GTTTGAGGCCGGTGCCTAGGGTCACAATTCGGGCTTGCCCACCGTTGTGCGCCCCAACGACCGGACCACCCACCGGCAATCTTGAAATAGTCGCGGCAACGCTCGCGGCGACCATCGCCGTATTTTTTGCGTGATAAGTCCTGTTTTCCTCGTGTTAATCGGCTAACATGCCGCCCGTCGCCTCTTGTGCGATGCGGCATCATGGATCGACTGCCTCCCATTCCTGACGTTCCATATTGGTTTTGAACCCGTGCCCGTTTTCAAGGCGCGTGCCTTTTCCCATTGATCCGCAAGACAGAGCGCTATGATCGACACTATCAAAAGAGACTGGCTCGGCAACGCCAGAAACGACCTGCTGGCCGGCACCGTTGTGGCGCTGGCGCTGATTCCCGAGGCGATCGCGTTCTCGATCATTGCCGGCGTGGATCCCAAAGTGGGGTTGTATGCGTCATTTTGTATTGCGGTTGTCACATCGTTTATCGGTGGTCGGACCGGCATGATCAGTGCGGCAACGGGCGCGATGGCGCTGCTGATGGTCACGCTGGTGAAGCAGCACGGCCTCGAGTATCTGTTGGCGGCCACGCTGCTGACCGGCGTGCTGCAGATTGCCGCGGGCTATTTGAAGCTGGGCAGTTTGATGCGCTTCGTTTCGCGTTCCGTCGTGACCGGCTTCGTCAACGCCCTGGCCATTCTGATTTTTCTGGCGCAATTGCCCGAGCTGATCAACGTCACCTGGCATGTCTACGCCATGACGATTGCGGGTCTTGGGATTATCTATCTGTTCCCGCTGTTGCCGGTCGTTGGGCGGGCCATCCCGTCGCCGTTGGTCTGCATTGTGACGTTGACCGCGGTGGCTATGGTCTGGGGTCTCGACATTCGCACGGTGGGCGATATGGGCAAGTTGCCCGATACCTTGCCTGTGTTCCTGTGGCCCGATGTGCCGCTCAATCTTGAAACGCTCACGATCATCTTTCCGTACGCGGCGGCGCTGTCGGTCGTGGGTTTGCTCGAATCGATGATGACCGCGACCATCGTCGACGATCTGACCGATACACCCAGCGACAAAAACCGCGAGTGCAAAGCGCAGGGTGTCGCCAACATTGGCGCCGGTTTGCTGGGCGGCATGGCCGGTTGCGCAATGATCGGCCAGTCCATCATTAACGTGAAATCCGGCGGCCGTGGTCGCCTGTCATCGTTTGCGGCGGGCACGCTGCTGCTTATCATGGTGGTCTTTCTCGACAACTGGATTCGTCAGATTCCGATGGCCGCTCTGGTGGCCGTGATGATCATGGTGTCCATCGGTACCTTCTCATGGGCCTCGCTCAGAGATCTGAAGAAACACCCGATCTCGACCAATGTCGTGATGATTTCCACGGTTATCGTTGTGGTGTTTACGCACAATCTGGCGCTCGGTGTGTTCGTGGGCGTCCTGTTGGGCGCACTGTTCTTCGCCAACAAGATCGGCCGCTTCATGGGGGTTCGCAGCGAGATGGTAGACGACTCCACGCGTCGCTATCAGGTCATCGGTCAGGTGTTTTTCGCCTCATCCGATCACTTCACCGCGTCCTTCGATTTCAAGGAAGTGGTTGAACACGTCATTATTGATTTGTCGCAGGCGCACTTCTGGGACATCACATCTGTGGCCGGGCTTGATAAGGTAGTGATCAAATTCCGCCGCGAAGGCACCAAGGTCGATGTGGTGGGCATGAACGATGCAACGCGCACAGTCGTCGACCGGTTTGGGGTCTACGACAAACCAGAAGAAGTTGAAAAACTAATGGCAGACAACGCATGAACGACAATCGCGACAGCAATAAGCAGTACGTCACCGCCTGCGTGGATGGATCCAGCATTACCGAATCGGTCGTCGACACGGCGGCGTGGGCCAGTACTTCGCTTGCGGCACCGCTCAAATTTCTACACATACTTGAAAAAGCGGCAACGCCGATCAGCGATCGATCTGGCGCCATTTTGCCGGACAGTGCCACGCATTTGCTCGATGAGCTGACGGAGCTTGATGAAAAGCGCGGCAAGCTTGCGATGGCGCTTGGCAAGCACGTGCTCGAAGACGCACAGAAACGTGCGCTCGACGCGGGCGTTGGCGATGTGTCTGTGCATCAGCGCCACGGAGATTTGCTTGAGGGTCTGCAGTCGTGTGAGGCTCGAACACGGGTGTTCGTTATCGGCCGTTTCGGCGAAGACCATGAACAGCAGTCGCAAAAACTCGGCGCGCACTTTGAAAGTCTGGTGCGCGCGATCACCACGCCGATCGTTGTCGCAGTCAGACGTTTTTCGACGCCGCAAAGTTTTATGATTGCCTACGATGGCAGCCGAACCGCCGACAAGGCGATTGCCGGCATCGCGCAAACGCCGTTGCTCAAGTCAATGCAGGGTCACGTCGTGATGGTGGGTGCGGACAATGATGCAAATCGCGAAAGCCTGGGCCAGGCGACCGCGGCACTCGTCTCGGGTGGGCATACTGTCGATAGTCATCTGTTGCAGGGCCATGTCGTTGAGCAGCTCAGCAAATTCCGGGCGACGCATGAGGTCGGTTTGCTGGTGATGGGCGCCTACGGCCATTCGCGAGTTCGCGACTTTTTTGTTGGCAGCAACACCTCCAAGATGATCGCCAGCAGCGCGGTTCCTTTACTGCTGCTGCGCTAACACGGTCCGCGGATCACCCATACGCGGGTCACTACACTGACCTACAAGAGACACGTCAAATGAAAATTCTTGCCTTTGCAGCATCGAACAGCAAAGCGTCTATTAACCGACAGCTGGTCGTATCGGCGACCCAGGTGTTGCGCGAGGAAATTCTGCCCGGCGCGCAGATAGAGGTGCTGGATCTAAACGATTTCGAAATGCCTATCTTTAGCGTCGACCGACAAAATGATGGTGGTATTCCGGCGCCAGCGCGCACGTTTTTCGAAAAGATCACTGCCTGCGATGCGCTGATCGTGTCCTACGCGGAGCATAACGGTTCATACACGGCTGCCTACAAGAATATCTTTGATTGGGCATCGCGCATCGATGCCAGAGTTTTTCAGGATAAGCCCATGGTGATGATGTCGGCGTCACCCGGCGCCAGAGGTGGCGCCACGGTTCTCAAGGCGGCGCAAACATCCGCGCCTTTTTTTGGGGCGCAGCTCGTCGCGAGCTTCGCCGTCAGCCGGTTCTATGATGTATTTGACGCGCAAGCCTTGCGTCTCACCGACCCGGCGTTGTCCCAAAAACTGCATGCAGCCTTGACCGCCCTGGCGGCGCAATAAAGTTTACAAGCTGCGGCCACCACCCGGGTGACACTTGCGGTAATATTTGGCTGCGCACTCGCACGCTGTTGCGGCGTGGCGCGATTCCGTTTTTAGAGGTGTTTTGCCATGCTCCGAATTGCATTGTTTCTCGGTACCAACCTGGCGGTGATGTTTGTGCTCAACCTCATCATCACGGTGTTTGGTCTTAACCAGCCGGGCAGTGGCATGGGCGGGATGCTCATCATTGCGGCCGTGGTCGGCATGGGTGGCGCCTTTTTCTCACTGCTGGTGTCCAAGCGTGTGGCCGTGCGTTCGGCGCGCGCACGCGTTATCGAGCAACCGGTTAGCGAGCAGGAAATGTGGTTGGTCGCGACGGTGCAGCGTCAGGCACAGCAGGCCGACATTGGTATGCCGGACGTCGCGATTTTCGATTCGCAGGCGCCCAATGCATTTGCCACGGGCGCGAATAAGAACGCCGCGCTGGTGGCGGTGAGTACGGGCCTTTTGACCAGCATGGACCGAGACGAGGTTGAGGCCGTTCTGGGCCACGAAGTCAGCCACATTGCGAATGGGGACATGGTGACGCTTACCTTGATTCAGGGCGTGCTTAATACGTTTGTCATGGTGTTCGCGCACGTTGTTTCGTCGTTGATTGATCGTCGGGGCGGCAGCAGCTACAACCGGGTGGGCTATGGCTACGGCCGTGGCATGGGCTATCGCTTTACCTACATGATCAGTCAAATGGTCTTCGGTTTTTTGGCGACGCTTATCGTCCGGTGGTTTAGTCGTTTCCGCGAATACCGGGCTGACGCCGGTGGCGCTGATCTGGCCGGTCGCCAAAAGATGATCGCGGCGCTTGAAAAGCTGCGTGCGCTGCAAAGGCCGGCGCAGCTGCCGGCGGATATGCAGGCCTTTGGCATTAACGGCGGTCTGCTCGGAATGGCCGGTCTGAAAAAGCTGACGATGACGCACCCGCCGCTCGAACAGCGCATTGAAGCTTTGCGTCGCGCCGGTTGAATGGGCGCACATCGCTATACCGCCCACAGGCTAACCGCCCACATTTGGTGAAACGTGACGTGAGTCTCAAAGACGGTAACCGTAGAGGGCCATGATGCTCAGCGAGCATAGGGAGATGCGCGTTGCCGTCCAATCGAAGACAAGTACTTAAATCCGTTGCCGGAGGCCTGATTACGGCTGGTTCGGCGCCGTACGTTTTTGCTAAAAAACGCCGCAAACTTCGGGTTCTCGGTACCCACGTTACGTTGCAGGAGCAGCTGCGTGTCCAGGCGCAAAAGGACCTGGGCATCGAGGTCGAATTTTCGCCAGGTGGCAGCGCCGCTGTATTGCACCAAGCCTCTACGCGTCCCGAGTCATTCGACCTGTATGAGCAATGGTCCAACAGCATGAAAGTGTTGTGGCAGGCTGGCGCGATTCAAAGCATCGATACCAACCGGCTAACCCATTGGGGTGAGATCAATTCGCTGACCAAGACCGGTAAATTGACCCCGGACGCTCGCTTTGGTGCAGGTGATGCACCCAACAAACTTTTGTATGTTCAGCCAGACAAGTCGCTGGGTGGCAACGAAACCGGCCGTATCAGCTTTCTGCCCTACGTCCACAATGTCGACTCCTTCGGCTATAACGCGGCGATCGTCCCGCGTGGTGTGCCGTACGAAACCGAGAGCTGGACATGGCTGTTCGATAAACGCTGGGCGGGACGGGTCGCGCTGGTCAACGAGCCAACCATTGGCCTGTTCGACCTTGCCCTGGGTGCTCAGTCCGCCGGTCTGGTGACGTTTTCAGATATTGGCAATCTGCGACGTGACGAGATCGATGCCCTGTTTAAAATACTGGTTGATCTTCGCCGCGACGGTCACTTCCGGGGCGTCTGGAACAGCGTTCCCCGCTCCGTTGAACTGATGAGCAGCGGCGAAGCGGTCATCGAAAGCATGTTCTCGCCCGGAGCGTTCGCGCTCAAGGGGCAGGGTATTGACTGCGTTTACGCCTCGCCAAAAGAAGGCTATCGGGCCTGGCACGGTGTGATGTGTTTGTCGTCAAAGACCCAGAATGACAACAAGGACATTGCCTACGAATACATGAACTGGTGGTTATCTGGTTGGCCAGGCGCGTTTATCGCTCGTCAGGGCTACTACATTTCCAATCCGCAGCGCAGTCGTCCTGTGCTTAGCGAAGCAGAATGGGACTATTGGTACGAAGGCAAGCCTGCGCGCGACAACCTGATGGGAACGGATGGCCGCGTCATTGCCACGCCGGGCGACTTGCGTGATGGCGGCTCCTACGCCCAGAGGTTCAGCAATATCGCCGTATGGAATACGGTGATGGACAACTACGAATATTCGTTGTCGGCCTGGAACGACTTCTTGTCCGCATCATGACAACGACGTCACTCAAAGCGAAAATCTACGCAGGCTTCGTTTTCATGGTGTTGCTGTTACTGCTAACAGGGCTGACATCCTACCTGGGCCTGGCTGAGCTCAGTCAGGACCGCGCGGCGATACGCAGGGTGGAGGCAGCGAATGCGACCGCCTTGTTGATTGACCGTGATGTGCAAGAATTGCGCATGCGGGTCGATGTCTACGTTAAATCTGGTGGTGGAACGCAACTTGAAGCCGTTCGCACTGTACACGCAAGAGTCACCGAGCGGCTAAGTCGCGCGGCTCGGACAATCACTGATCCCGAGATGCTGGCACTGTTTGCGAAGATGGTCCCCCATGTCGAACAGTACGCCGTCAATCTGGCGGAAATCGAAGCAGAAAGCGCGTTGCGCCGTATATTGGTTAACGAAACGTTGCCCGCTAAAGTAGCTGAAGTCGAAAGCTATTTTGCTTCTTTGTATCTGGATATTGGCAGTGGCGCAAGTGCGGACAGAATGCGTTTGGATATTGCCGCCGCGCAAGCTGCGTTTTTTCGGGCGCAACGATCACTGTCCAGCTATTTCTCCGACCCCGACACGGGTGTTGTGAACGAGGCCATACGTGAACTCAATGACGCGCGCGAGAA
>CAYGSQ010000215.1:0-6242 GCA_964352435.1 uncultured Gammaproteobacteria bacterium
GCTACGCGGTCGGCGACGAGCACCTGCTCATCATTGCCACGGATCGATTGTCGGCCTATGACGTGGTGCTGCCCGATCCCATCGCCGGCAAAGGCAAAGTACTCACCCAGCTGTCGAACTTCTGGTTCGAACGCACGGGGCATATTGTGCACAATCATCTGACCGGCTTCGATCCGGTCAGCGTGCTGCCTAACCCGGAGCAACATGATCAGGTAGACGGTCGTGCGGTGGTCGTGCAGCGCCTCAAGCCGCTGCCCGTTGAGGCGGTGGTTCGCGGCTACATTATTGGCTCAGGTTGGCGCGACTATCTGGACACGGGCCGCGTCTGCGGCATCGAGTTGCCCAGCGGGCTACGTCAGGCTCAGCAACTTGCCCAGCCGCTGTTCACACCGGCAAGCAAGGCGGCGGTCGGCGATCATGACGAAAACATCGAATTTAGCGCCATGTGCGACGTCATTGGCGCGCCTTTGGCAGAACAAGTTCGTGACGTTTCCATGGCGCTTTATGTGCACGCGGTGGAATACGCTCAGTTGCGCGGCATTATTATTGCCGACACCAAATTCGAGTTTGGACTCGATGGTGACGACAACCTGGTATTGATGGACGAAATCCTGACGCCAGACTCGTCGCGTTTTTGGTCGGCCGACACCTACGACGTCGGCACCAGCCCGTTCAGTTACGACAAGCAGTTCATTCGCGACTATCTCGATACGCTGACCTGGGATAAAACCCCGCCCGGTCCCAAGTTGCCAACAGAAGTTCTGACCCTGACCGCCCAGCGCTACCGGCAGGCGTACCAACTGCTAACGGACCGGGAAGCGCCCTGAACCGAGCGTCGTTAACCGTCGGCGGCAACGCGCGCAATAATTTGGTGCATCTGGTCCAGACCGTCGGTCAGCGCAGCGGGCCCCGGTTGCAATATAAGTGGCGATTTAATCTCGTAGATGTGGCCGTTCATGACGGCCGGTATGGCGTCAAAGCCGGGCCGCTCCGCGACCAGATTTGGGCGAAATTTCTTGCCGCACCAGGAGCCAATAATGACGTCGGGTGCCGCATCAATGACCGTCTGGGCGTGCTCGATAATGCGCCCTGTCGCCAGCGACGACTGGCCCAGCTCCTCGAAGCAATCCACGCCCCCGGCAATGCCAACCAATTCCGACACCCAGCGGATGCCGCTGATCATCGGCTCGTCCCATTCCTCAAAATAGACGCGCGGCGATCGCGGTAAGGCGGCGGCGGCCTGCATGGTTCGTTCAATCCTGATCACCAATTGCGCGACCAGGGCCTCACCACGATCGGTTGCCCCGACCAGCGCCGCGATGACCGCGATCGTGCGCAGAATTTCGGCGACACTGCGGTGATTGAAAATGTGCACCTCGACACCAAGCCGTACCAGTTCCGCCCCGATGTCCGCCTGCAAATCAGAAAAGCCGAGCACCAGATCCGGCTCGAGCGCCATGATCTTGTCAATTTTCGCGCTCGTAAATGCGGAGACTTTCGGCTTTTCCTTGCGCGCCCGGGGCGGCCGCACGGTAAAGCCGGAAATACCGACGATGCGGTCTTCCTCACCGAGCAGATAGAGCGTCTCGGTGGTCTCCTCGGTCAGGCAGACGATGCGTCGCGGATAGTCCCATTTCATGCGGGCAATGTAACGCGGTCGCAAGCGCAACGCACGACCCATGTCCTTGAACTGAAACCGCGCGCGTGTAACCGTTGCGTTTTGGTTCAGCCAACATCGCATGCTCACCAACGTCCAGGAATATATTGACGGCCTGTTATGGCGCTCGCGCACCGGCGAGCACCCGCTGCTGACCTTTGCCCGCAGCGTCGCCCGCTATCCCTACGCGGTCTTTCGCGATGCGCTCGAAGGCCAGCTCACCATGCGCGCCATGAGCCTGGTCTATACGACACTGTTGTCTATCGTGCCGCTCATTGCACTTAGCTTTTCCATTCTCAAAGCCTTTGACGTGCAGTCGCAGATGGAACCGCTGCTGCGCAATTTTCTGAGCCCGCTGGGTACCGAGCAAGCGGCCATGCTGACGTCGGAAATCAACTCCTATGTTGACAATGTGCAGGGCGTCGCACTGACCTCATTCGGGCTCGCATTTTTACTCTACACCGTGGTGTCCATGATTCAAAAAGTGGAGGAAAGCGTTAACTACGTGTGGCAAGTGCAGCGCACCCGTTCGTTCGCGCGCCGCTTTAGCGAATATCTGAGTATCCTGCTCATCGCCCCGGTGTTGATGGTCACCGCCACCGCGTTGACCAGTTTGCTGTCAGACAATGATCTGACGGTTTGGCTAACCGAGATCAAACAGGTTAAGGATGTCTGGATTCTGATCGGCAAAGCGACGCCGGTCATTGCGCTAACCGCCCTGTTCAGTTTTATCTACAAGCTGATTCCAAACACCCAGGTCAAGCTGCTGCCAGCGCTCGCGGGCGGCCTTACTGCTGCCATTATCTGGGTCACGGTTGGCGCCGCATTCGCGTCGTTTGTCGCCACCAGCTTCGAGCGTTACGCGGCTATCTACTCGACGTTTGCCGCGGTGATCGTCGTGCTAATCTGGCTGTATGCCAACTGGCTCATTCTGCTGATCGGCGCCAAAATTTCCTTCTACGTGCAAAATCCGGAATATCTGCGCTATGGGCATCATCGAGTGGAGCTTGGCAACGCGCTGATGGAGCGTCTCGCCATGCAATTGATGGCACGCGTAGGTACCAACTTCGCGCGCGGCGAGGACCCACTGACCGCGAATGATCTGGCGACGCATCTGGGCTTGCCCGGCCGCTCAATCCTGCCGGTGACCGAAAAACTTGAGGAAGCGAAACTGCTGCTGGCTACCGACGGCGACCTGCTGGTACCCGGTCGCGCACTCGATGCCATCACCCTGCGCGACGTGCTGGCTGCGGTACGTGATCAGCCGCCCCGTACCCGCCTGCCCCATCGGCTGGCGCCACCTCCCGCACCGGTGGACGACGTGCTAACGCGCATCGACGATGCACGCAGCAACGTGCTGTGCGATGTCACGCTGGGCGATCTGGTGCGCGAAGCACAGCAAAAAGACGCCCCTGAAACGGACTAGTTGCCAGCAATGGTCATCGAGTCGAGCAGGATGGACCCGCAACGTACGTTACTCTGCACATCCACATCGCTGCCGATAGCCACCAAATTGGCGTACATGTCTTTCAGGTTGCCCGCGACGGTCACCTCGTGCACCGGGTAGGCGATTTCGCCGTTCTCGACCCAGTAGCCCGCTGCGCCGCGCGAGTAGTCGCCGGTGGTTGGATTAACGCCCTGCCCGATTAGTTCGGTAACCAGAAACCCGGTCGACATATCGCGGGTCAACGACGCCTCGTCGACACCGTCCTGGCCACTGACCAGCACGTTGTGTACGCCACCCGCATTGCCGGTGGTTTCAAGTCCAAGTTTGCGCGCGGAATAGCTGCTCAAAATGTAGCCGCCAAGCACGCCATCAACCAGAAAATCCCGATCAGCCGTGGCCACGCCTTCGCTGTCCATCGCGGTGCTGCCTGCACCCTTGGGCAGGAACGGACGTTCGCCAATGGTGACGAAGGACGGAAACACTTTGTCGCCCACCGCGTCGAGCAGAAAACTGGTTCGGCGGTATTGCGCGCCACCTTGAATGGCGCCAAGAAAATGCCCGATCAGCCCGCGCGACAGCGTGGTGGGAAACAACACCGGCGCCGTACGCGTTGACAGTTTGCGCGCGCCCAGACGACGGACGGTGCGCTCGCCGGCCGTGCGCCCGATCGATTCTGCGGACTTGAGATCGGCCGGGTCACGGGCGGCGCTGTACCAATAATCGCGCTGCATGCCGCTGTCATCACGTGCAATGACCGAACAGCTCACGCTGTGGTAACTCGACGGGTAACCCGCCAGCAAGCCGTGACTGTTGCCGTACACGCGACGCCGTTCGTGCGAGCTGACGGTTGCACCCTCACTATTATCGATTCGCGTATCGACCGCCCTGGCCGCGGCCTCGCAGCGCTCGGCGAGCTCAATCATCTCGTCCGGCGACAGCGACCAGCCGTGCAACAAATCGAGGTCCGGCAACGACTTGACCATCCGCTCAGCGGGCGCCAGACCAGAGCAGTCATCCTGCGCCGTGTGCCGGGCGATAGAGCACGCCTTGGCGACGGCCTCGTCGACCGCCTCGCGTGACGTATCCGCGCTGCTGGCTGAACCTTTGCGCTGACCAAAGTAAACGGTGACCACGATGCCGCGATCACGATGATATTCCAGTGTTTCGACCTCACCCAGACGCACGGTGCTCGACAGCCCTGCCTCAAGGCTGATGCCGGCCTCCGCGGAGGTCGCGCCAAGACGCTTGGCGCAGTCGAGCGCTTGCTCAACCGGGGGGTGAAGTTCTTGCAGCTGTGCGTCGGGCGCGGGGGTGTTGTGAGTGCTCATAAGCGGCGCATTCTACATCAGCTGAGACGGTCGGTGGGATGCACGCACCGCGAGCGACATTTTGGCCTATAATCGCCGCATGAAGACCTTCGCGCTCTGCGCCCTTTTTCTTTTGAGCGCCTGCAATGGCGCACAGCCGGACGGCACACGCCTGCCCCCGCCCACACTCGACACCCGGACGCCCACGCCCATGGCCGCACCACACCCGGTTCCAAAAGCCATCATCCAGCGCCTGCTCGACGAGGTCGCGACCGCGTCAGGCGTGGCCCGGGACGACATAGTCTTGCAGCGCGCTGAAGAGGCGACCTGGGGCGACACCGCGCTTGGCTGTCCGCAGCCAAACGTGGTTTACATGCAGCGCATCGTGAGCGGCTACTGGTTCGTGCTGCATACGGGCCAGGAAGAATACGACTACCGGATAGATCACAATGGTCGCCACCATCGGTGCACCGGGTCAACGCGGCAAGCCCCCATCAAGTATCCGTCGGAAACCTGACCATGAGCGACGCAGACAAGTCGGTCGAGGACGACGACCTCGATCAGGATGGCATCGTCAGCAAAACGCGCATGAAGCGCCGTATGCTCGCCTTGCAAAAGGTGGGCGAAGCACTGATTGAACTGCCGCCGAAACAGTACAAGGCGATAGACCTCCCCGAAGCATTGCGCGAGGCGGTCGACGCCGCGCGTATCATGACCAAGCGCGGCGCACTGCATCGCCAAAAACAATTCATTGGCAAAGTCATGCGCAAGGTCGATGCGACGCCGATTGAAGCCGCGCTCGAACGACTGCTGCAACAGGATCGGCAAGCGGCGCGACAATTTCACCGCGTTGAACACTGGCGCGACCGACTCCTCGACGAAGAAGACCGCGATGCCATAACCGCCTATTGTCACGAATTTCCTGACGTGGATCGACAGCCACTCGGACAAAAAGTACGCGCCGCTCGCAAGGAAGCACAGACCGGCCGTCCGGCCGGTGCCAAGCGCGCGCTGTTTCGTTTTATTTCCAAGCTGCTTGAACAAAGCATCGCACCCGACGCCTGACCGTTCACCAACCCTGCTAGACTACAACAATGAAACCACAGGTCGCCCTGATCATGGGCTCTCAATCCGACTGGGACACGATGCGCCATTGCGCTGATGTCCTGGACGAACTCGACATCCCCTACCTCGCCAAAGTCGTGTCTGCGCATCGCACACCCGACTTGCTCTACACGTTTTGCGAAGGCGCACGTGAACAAGGCTTCGAGGTGATTGTTGCCGGTGCTGGCGGCGCCGCCCACCTCCCCGGCATGGCGGCTGCCAAGACCTCGTTGCCGGTGCTGGGTGTACCGGTACAAACCAAGACGCTCAACGGCGTGGACTCGCTACTGTCCATTTGTCAGATGCCGCGCGGCATTCCCGTCGGCACATTGGCCATTGGTCGTGCGGGTGCGGCCAACGCGGGGCTGCTCGCCGCCGCCATCATGGCCAACCACGACGACGAGATTCGTGCGCGACTGGATGCGTTTCGCACCGCACAAACCGAACGCGTTTTGGCGCAACCCGACCCGCGCGGCGACGACTAGAGGCAGCGTTAAATGAGAGAAAAGATCGGCATTATTGGCGCAGGTCAATTGGGTCGCATGCTGGCCCTCGCAGGCTACCCACTCGGGCTTTCCTTCCAGTTTCTTGACCACAGCGCCGCTACGCCCGGTGGTCAGGTTGGCGATATTATCGTCGGCCAGATCTCAGACGAGCCGCGCCTTAACCAGCTGACCCACTCGCTCGACGTCATCACCAACGACTTTGAAAATCTTGCTGCCCATGT
>CAYGSQ010000216.1:0-6207 GCA_964352435.1 uncultured Gammaproteobacteria bacterium
GAGACCCATTGTCTTGCGGCTTACTCGTTGACGTACTCCTCCGAGGCTTGTTGGCTTTAGCAGTCTCGACTTGGATCTGCGCTGCGGGAGGCTGTAAGTGCGGCGGGACTTGCGTTGGGGTGAGTGAGGGAAGGCTTCGCTTGGCCACAACGGCTCCTGGCTAGTGGACTAGTGCATCAGTACACTAATGCACTGTTGGACTACTTGAGCGCGATCTCGATTTCGTTCGCAACGCTGGCTATGTCTGATTTCGCGTTCGCAGCGTTGTCTCCGGTCATCTCGTGGGGGAGCTGACCGTGCATCTTCGAGTAGCGCATGACGACGTAGTGCCTGATGGGTGTCGGGAGAGTGCGAATGCCCTGACTCTCGATTGCCTGACGAAGTTCGTTGGTGAAGGCGATAGACCTCACATCTGCCATGGTCATGACGACGACTCCGCTGGTTCCGGTCGGCATGACGGTTGAGGTAATCGTGTCGACGGCGGCCTGCGATTCGTCGAAGTCTTGACCAGCTACCACCACCACGAGGTCAGCGATGGCGCACACTTGGGAGAGAACCGGCGACTCCTGGTCCGGTGGCGTGTCAACAACAATGAACTCGTATCCCTCGTCAACAGACCGCAGCGAGTCGATCGCTTGCGCCATCGAAACACCGGGTGTCTGATCGACTTCGACTCTCAGATCGATCCAGTCGAGGTGGGGCGTGGGCTGCGCTCGAGTCATCCAGCTGGAAGCGGACCCAGCCCCTTGGTGGTCAGCGTCGACTAGATAGGTGTCACGGCCGGATGAGGACCAGTGTGAAGCAAGAGAAACGCTGGTGGTGGTCTTGCCGACTCCGCCTTTCGAGGATGCGACGGCGATGATCTTTGCGGCCATGTCCAACGATATCGAGACGGAACCAGCAAGACGGGGATAGTGCATTAGTGGACTAATGCACTAGTGATTAGTTGATCAGTGTTACACGATGTTGACGGGAGTGAACGAACCGCTGATTGTGTGCCCGTCAGCGCACGACTTCCTGGCCACAGAGTTCGGCGCGATCCGTCGAACGCTCGGCGCCGATTACGAACGACGTCAAACCTGGAACGACGACGAACAAACCCGAGTCTTCTGCCAGTAGGTCGGGGATGGCGCGTTCGATCACTTCCTTGACATTCAGCATGCTGCTGCGACTAGCTTGGCGTTGCGGTTGGTCATTGTTGTCCCTTCTGCGCAGAGGCTCGACGATGGCGATCGTTCGAGCGTCAACGCGGCGCTCTTTCAGAGTTGGAGGAAACAACATGAAACGCAAGATACGTGCGGTACTGGTGTCCACAGCAATGCTGGCTGGCATCACGATGATGGCCACACCCGCTTCTGCTTGGAAGTCGTGCGGGGGGAGCTCACATCAAGCGAGCGCCAACTGGGGGCACTTGCCCGGAAACTACGGCTACCAACTGCAGTACTGGAGCAAGATCTACTACCCGACCTACGGGACATCCAGCTACGGAAGTGTCGGCTGCTCGCTGTAGATGACCGAGTTGTGTTCTAGTTATTGGAAGCCAGACGGTTCTGCGGGCGGCGCCGCTCGCAGAACCACCACATTGAAGGGGGTGTGCATGTGAGTAGACCAAGAGCGTTGTCGATCGGGCTGCTGTTCATGATTGGGTTCACGATTGCGAGCTGCGGCTCCGACGAGACCTCGCTGACTGTCGCTGATGTCCAGAACCCAACGACGCCGTTGGAGAAGGCCCACGCAATCGTGCCCTTCGGCACCCCGCAGAACGACATAGTGCCGTTCCCCGACGAAATGATGCTGTCGTTCCTCAATTGTGTTGAGGACACGACCGGCGAAGAAGTCGTGGTTCTCGCTGTTGGGGGAGATGTGTCTGATGCCCGGCAGGTTGACTTGTTCGCAAACCAACAGATCGCTGCCTCTGATTGCGCATTTGCGAATGGTCTCGACGAGTTCGCACCGATGTGGACTCCGCCATCGCGAAGTGAACTCGACAGCATGCTCGACCGGTGGCTCGCCGCTGTCGACCTTTGCTTCGACAACGTCGGCATCGAGGAATATCCAACATATGAGGTCGAAGGCGGGATCCCCGAGCCAGATTTCGCCGGTGCCATCGCTCAGGACCCGTCGATCGAGGAACCGTTGCGAGCATGTATGCGCGAGCAGGGGGAAGAATTCCCGGGTGACGAATAGCCTCAGAGCTAGCACGTGAGCAGGCTCCTTGTTCCTGTGGCTTGGATGCTCATCGGCGCATCGCTGGTAGGGACATGGCTGCTGGTGGCCGAAGGATCGAGTGATCTGGATGACAACAGCCAGATCACGCCGTCTCAGACTGTGCTCGTCGAGTCGTCGATTCGTGATGCTTCGGCCGAGGCGACTCTGGTCGTGTCATTTAGGACTGAACCGGTTCCAGCACAGGTGAGCGGACGCCTCACTGCCGTTGCTGAGACGCTGCCCTTGCCTCTTCCATCCCAGGGAATCGTGTGGGGCAAGGTCGATGGGCGGCCTCGGGTTCTCGTTGGTTCTGCTCGGTCTTTTTCGTTTCACCGAGATCTCGGTCGAGGTAGTCGAGGGACAGACGTTGAGGTGTTGCAGGAGTTCCTGGCCGATCTTGGCTTCTACAACGGAGCAGTTGACGGCCGATTCGGTTCAGGGGTCGAAGTAGCTCTGGTCGACTATCGGGGGTCGATCGACGCATCAACTGATGACAAGGTGCTTGCTGTAGGTGATCTGGTCTTTGTCGACCCGGAACCAGTCTTCGAGTTCGCCGATCTCATCGTTGGATCTTCGCTCGATCCGGCAAGCAACGTTGGCTACTTGCGTTCATCTGAACCGGATCTCGAGCTTCGGTTCTTTCCTCGAGACGCAGCGCTTGTGGTTGAAGGAAGCGGTGTCAGCGGCGAAGCGTTCGATGGCGAGGTGTCATCGATTGATGTCGAACCCTTGGCAGTTGAAGGGTCGACGATCCGTACCGGTGATGTTGCCGGCACGCTCGTTCGCCCTGTCGCTGTTGGCGAGGTGTTGCAAGTCACCGTCGTCGTCGATGCCGAGCCTCGGCTCTGGATACCTCTGGGCTCGCTGGCGCTTAACGACGTTGGCGATGCCTTCGCCGTGACACCGGCGGGCGAGCAATTGGTGCTCCAGATCGGTGAGGAGTCAGGTGGCTTCGCCGAGATTTTGTCCGGCGCCGCGGTTAATACCGAAGTGCTCTTGCCGAATCCTGAGCTTTTCGCCGATCCATGACCACAAGCGAACATCACGTGCGATTCCCACTGCTCAGCTTGCAGGAGGCGGCGCTGCATTACGGTTCCACCATCGCGCTCGAGCCTTGTTCGCTTGAGTTCACAGCAGCCGAGGAAGTTGTGATTGTCGGTCACTCAGGCTCGGGAAAGTCCTCGTTGCTCAAACTTGCCAGTGGCTTGGTTAACGCCACCGCTGGTCGGATCACTGCAGAGTCAGGATGTATCACCGACATGTCCGAACACCAGCGTTCTGCCTTCCGGGCCAACCACGTCGGATTCGTTTACCAGGACTACAACCTCATCGAGCACCTCACCGTTTTCGAAAATGTGGAAATGGCGTGGTGGCTGCGTCAGCGGCGAACGACACCACAGGAAGCTATTGAGGCGGTCGGCCTCGGACATCGCCTGACGCATCGTCCAGGAGAACTCAGTGGTGGCGAGCAACAGCGAGTCTCGATCGCCCGAGCTATCTGTGGCGGGCCGTCGGTTCTGTTCGCCGATGAACCCACCGGCGCCCTAGACGATGACACCACCGACACCGTGATTGAAACGCTACGGCAACTCCGAAACGACTTCGGGCTGCTCCTCATTGTGGTGACCCACGATCGCAACCTCGCCGAAAGCTTTGAACGCAAGATCTCCCTCCACTCCGGCCACGTCATCTCTGATGAACGCATCAACTAGCAGTCCAGCCAAGACAACGGCCGCCTGGGCGGCCCCGCTACGCAAGCTTGTCGGAAGCTCGATCCGCCAACAGACGAAGCGCTCAGGGATGCAGATCCTCCTCGTTGCCGCCGTTGTGGTTACCGGAGGCGCTTGCCTTGTTGCTGGTCGCGGCGGCGGTCAAGCCATCGTCGACTCTGTCGAAACCTCTGGAGCAGCCCTCTACCGGATTAGCGCCAACAACCGCGACACCAACAACGCTGAAGCCGTCGATGCCTCCCTGCTAGAGCGACTCACCGACCTTGACGGCATCAACTACGTGTCAGCCCAAGCCCAATTCAAACCTGTCGTCAGCTCGGCAGCGAAGCCGAGCGGCGTACAGCGCCAGGTGCTGGCCGTATCGCCGAGCTATCTCACGATCCAAGGCGCCACCGTCGTGGTCGGCAACCCAGCGTTGGCCGACAACTCAGCCGGCTACGGGGCACTGCTTGGCCCTGATGCGGCGACCGAACTCGGAGTCACACAAACCTGCGTGCTCGCCCAAACCTGCACGATCACAATCGATCAAACGGACTACCTCGTTAGCGCAATCATCGACGCTCCCGGCCTCGCCAACGGCATCTTCATCGACCTCGCACCCGCAACCAGCCAAGAAGTTGTCGATGGTCCGGCCGAGATCGTCGTCTCAAGCAATGGCCTTCCCGCTGCGACCACCCGACGAAGCCTTGACCTCATCGCGAGCGCCACCACCGATCAAATCATCTTTGTCCGAGAGCCGGCCGCCGCCGCCGAACTCCGAGAAGGAGTGAGCGCAACGTGGCGAACAACGATCGCTGCGATGGCTGTTCTCGTCTTGGCGATGGGAGTGGCGGGCCAGATCGCCATCCAGCGAGCCATCGTCCGCAGCCGACACACAGAAATCGCCACACTGCGCTCAATTGGCTACCCCCCACGATTCATCATCACCCAGTTCATCGCCGAACCCTTCGTGCTCGCTGCTGGCGGTGCTGTCGTCGGGTTTGCAACTCTGGCTGCTGCCGCTGCGATCAGCAGGATCACCTTGAGCTACGACCTTGACCTGCCGCCCCTCAGCGCTGCAGTCCTAGCAGCCAACGCGCTCATCGTCTCCGCCGGCGCATCCATGCTCGCCGCCAATTCAGCCTCGAAGGTCAGCCCAGCTGAAATACTCCACCAATAGCAGCCGTCAAGAGTGAGGTTGCGATGGACCTCTGGTGTGGAGTTGTCCGGTGTGGTTGTGGGTGTCGGCGAGGTGGCGGGCGACTTGTTCGAGGGCGGCGATGGCTGCGGTGACGTGGCTGGTGATCTCGGCGACGTCGACTTCGGGCTGACCGGAGTCGGATTGGATGGTGGGGTTGGTGGTGACACCGCGCACGGTTTGGGTGAGGCATTGGGGGAGTCGGCCAACCAGCAGCATGAGTTCACCGACGGCGGCGTAGGTCGCTGCGATGTCGAGGTCTTCGACCCGTGTGGCGTGGTTGACGGCTCGGATGGCTTCGGCGGCGGTTTCGAGGGTGGCGGGGACGTCGTCGATGGGGATCATGAGGCGCTCCGTCGGTTGGGGTCGTGGCGGTTGGTGAGTTCACGGATCGCAGCGGGGGAGGGGTTGACGTAGCGCTCGAGCGACCGCAACGAGCGGTGCCGGCTTTTGGCTTTGATCATGGTCACATCCTCTCCCGCTTCGGCGAGGTGGGTGAGCCGGGAGTGGCGGAGTTGGTGAAGGGTGTGCCCACCAGATGCGGCTTTCCAGATTTCTTCGGCTCGCCGGTAGGAGAGTCGTGCCCGGCCTGAGACGGGGTCGAGGTCTGCGGTGGCGGGTGCGAGGTGGGAGCGTGGTCGGCGATCGCCGACGAACAACGGCCCCGAGGTTCTCGGCAGCGTCTTGTGGGTGAGCAGCCGGGGGAGGAGCCGTGCGGTGGTGCTCGACCAGTAGATGCGTTCGGCGTTGCCGCCTTTCCCGATGATGACGGCTTCACGGTTGGCTGGGTCGAGGTTCTCGATGTTGAGCCCCAACAACTCATCGGCGCGGGCGGCGGTGTCGTAGGCCATGGCCCAGAACACTCGGTCGCGGAATCCGTGGGCTTTGTTGCCCCACACCTTGGCGAGGTCGTCGTAGGGGACCGGTCGTGACTGACGCTCCGACTCCACGGTCACGCGTTGTTTGCGGCGTCGGAGGCCTCGGGCGGGGGAGCGGACCACCAACTCGTTCTCTTCACACCACGTGAATAGGCTGGAGATGGTGGCGAGGTTCCGGTTGAACGTCGCCGGCGCACAATCGCCGTACCGGGCA
>CAYGSQ010000217.1:0-4555 GCA_964352435.1 uncultured Gammaproteobacteria bacterium
ATCACGTTGCAAACGTGTACGCACCGCCGCCTCGATACCAAGAAAAACGCCGAGCGCGGTCCACGGGCTGGGATCGCCGCCCGCCGAATTGCCCGCCTGCGGCAGGCCCGAGACGTATTTCGTTTGGGTGGCGATGTGCTGCATATCGCGGTCACTCATACCAACGTCTTCCGCGGTGATGTACGCGCCGTTGAGCGACTCAACCACGCGCCCAAATGCACGGAACAATTCCGGGGTCTTAGGTGCAGCATCGTTTGCCAGAATGACCGCCTTACCGCCACCGAATGGCAAACCGGCAATGGCGTTTTTGTAAGTCATGCCGCGCGACAAGCGGAGCACGTCAGTGAGCGCGTCGGCGCCATTGACGTACTGCCAGCGTCGACAACCTCCAGCGCCAGGACCCAGGGCCGTGGAGTGCACCGCAATGATTGTGGCCAGACCTGTTGCCGGATCGAAGGCCTGGTGTACGGCCTCATGATCGTCAAATTCAGGGTGATCGAACATGCTCATCAGAGGAATACCGCTAGAAAAACAGACGCACAGTTTACCTTGCAATTGCGGCAAATATCTTCGTAAAAATAGACCTAACTCGCATTCTAGCGCATGATGTATGCACAACTTATAAAAAATGAGCATTTCTTATGCAAAGCGTATCTCTCGACAAAACCGACCGCCAGATCCTGAATCTGCTGCAGACTGAGCCGGGCCTGAATGCCGCCGCAATCGGCGAAAGAATTGGTCGATCCCAATCCGCCTGCTGGCGCCGGATCCAGCGTTTGCGCGAATCGGGCGTCATCGAGGACCAGCCGTTGACGCTGAATCGTCAGAAAGTTGGGCTCGATACCATGGTCTTTGTGCAGGTCAAACTGACCTCCCACGGGCGCAGCAACCTCAATCAGTTCATCCATGCCGTACACGGCTATCCAGAAGTGCTCGACTGCAATATCGTGCTGGGGCCGGTCGATTTTTTGCTGCGCATTGTGGCGCGGGACATGAAAGCCTACGAGCGCTTTTTTTTCGACAAGCTTTCGCAGCTACCCGGCGTGCAGGAGGTAACATCCAGCATCGTGCTGTCAGAAATCAAGCACACAACGGTGCTACCTATATGACGCGCGGCTTTACTTTGCGTCAAGCAGTGCGATCACCTGATCGGTGTCAAACGGTTTGGGTAACAGAGCGTCGAAAGCACGTGCACGCTCCTCTATATCGCTATCAACGAAGCCCGTGGTTAGCGCCAACCGAAGCGTCGGATAGGTCGCGCGAATCTGCGCCATGAGTTCCAGGCCGCTCGCATCAGGTAACGACTGATCGCACAGCACAAGCGCAAAATCATCCGCACACGTGACGAGCGTCTCGAGCGCCTGCGCCGCGCTCACAACCAGCGTGACATCGACGTTTTTCAGCTTCAGTGCGTCCACCACAAAACGACCGACGAGCTCCGAATCTTCTACGTATAAAATGCCGCGCGCGCTCACGTTGCGCTGGCCAGCTCGTCCGCCTCAGCAAAATTTTGCATATACCAAACGGCAGCCTCAGAGCGCCGTTGCAGGCCCAGTTTTTCGAAAACGGAGGCAAGATAGTTGCGCGCGGTCTTTTCGCTGATCCCCATGTGCCGCGCTATCTCTTTGTTCGTCATACCTTTTGCCACATTCTTTAGCACACGCATTTGCTGCGGAGACAAAACTGCGCCCGGGTCGGTCGGCGCAGCTGGATCAACCTGCGCGACATGTAAAAGGTTGGACACGCTGTTATCGAAGACGTCGATGCCGCGGCACACCAGGCGCAATGAGGACACCAGATCGCGCGCATCAATCGTTTTGACCAGATAGCCGTTTGCGCCAAGACTGACGGCGCGCTCAACTTTGTCGCGATCAATCTTGCCGGTTAAAAAAGCGATACGGCATTCCGGCTGTTCGGCGATGCACTGCTGCGCTATTTCAAAGCCCGACTGCTTGGGAAGCTCAATATCAAGCACAGCCACATCGAAGGGCTCTTCCTTGATCAGCTTGATAGCATCGTCAAAGCCGTTCGCACAGCGCACGATTTCGACATCCGGTTCTTCGTTCAGAACTTGAGCAAGAGAGCTAAGGATGACCGCGTGGTCATCGACCATCAAAATTCTCATCGCAACTGCGCCGACAACAAACGGAAAACGGATTCGGCATCGGCCACGGCCTCGTTGACCTGATTGACCAGCTCAATACGTCGCGACGCATCGTCGCCGGTCTGTCCAATCAAACGATTGCCAATCTTGATTTGAGCAAGGCAATTGCCCAAGGCATGCAATTCTTCGTGCACCTCACGCAATGCGTCGTCGGACATCGCACTTCTTTTTGGCGTGTCGGGGAAGGCTTCGCCTGGCATATTCATTCCTTGAAGGCGCGCTGATCGCGGAGTTTCTGACTCCATCCTATTCTAGAAGAAACTATGGTTCTAACGCGCCGTTAAATTCATGATGGCGCAATCAGGGTCAAATGTCACCCGTGCGTTTGCCATCTATTATCAGGCACCTAGGGCTGATAGCTTAACTCCTGAACACGAAGGCAATTGTTCCGACCCGCTCGCAACACCTTGCTGGCTCGCAAGTTCACTGGGTGACAGGATGCCAACACGGCCCACGGATGGGCTGCCCCTTTTTTTTGTACGTTCGTACAACTAGTACTGCTTCAAACAGTGCACCAGACTTAACCTGCAACTTTTCGCATTTCGGCAGATTACATAATGTGCGCGGCGTCGCTGACATCCACGTCACTCGACAGTACTTCGTTTATTTTGCTTGCAAGCGTAGCCTGCGAAAATGGTTTCGCAAGAAACGGAAAGGGCATATCGGAGCGATCCGCATAGCCCGACACCAATAAAATATGCATCAAGGGCCAGCGCTTGCGTACGATCGTGCCCAACTCAACCCCGTTGTATTGCCCCGGCATGACAACATCGCTAATCAAGATATCCGGCGCATTTAATTCGAGTATCGCCAGCGCTTCGACTGCGTCACCCGCGGTCATTGTCTCGTGCCCCAGATCCGCGAGCATGCGCGCGAGCATGCTCGCGACCGCGCTATTGTCGTCCACAAGCAGCGCTCGAAGACGTTTCTTGGTGGGTAGCATGGATTCCGATGGTGGCGCTTCTGCAATGCGGGCACTGGCTGCCGGCAACGCCAGGCGCACTCGCGTACCCTGCTGCGGTTCGCTGTCAATCGAGATCGAGCCGCCGGACTGATGGATAAAACCGTGGACGGAACTCAAACCAAGGCCGGTCGCAACGGCCGATTCTTTGGTGGAATAAAACGGTTCGATTGCCCTGGCAACCGCCTCCGGCGTCATGCCACACCCAAAATCACGCACGTCGATGCACACGTGCTCGTCGGTATCCGGTCCGGCAGCGTGCAGCTCAACGCTAATCGCACCGCGCCCGTTTGAGGCATCCCGGGAATTGCTCAGCAAGTTAATAATGGCGGTCGTCAATGCCGCGCGATCCACTTCAACATACGCCGACTCGGTCACCACGGTCAGAGTGATGTCGTCACCAACCGTCTGCTGCAAAAGCTGTCGCAGCGAATGCAGATGCTGCTGTACGTCAAATACTTCCGGGCGCAGCGGCTGACGCCGTGCGTAGGCGAGCAAACCGCGGCTGACCTTCGCGCCGGTGTCGCCCGCGCTCAAAATTGCCTGCGCGAGACCCCGACGTTCAGCCGACGACAGATCAGGTTTCTTGAGCAGCAGCTCGGCTGCACCATTGATCACCGTCAACAGGTTGTTGAAATCATGTGCCACGCCGCCGGTTAGCTGACCCAGGGCCCGCAGTTTGTCTTCGGACCCCAGCTTGTTTTGCAAACTATCGCGTTCTCGCTCACTTGCAAGACGCTCGGCCATTTCCTTTTCTAGCGCCTGATTACGCGCCGCCACCTGGCGTTCGAGCTGGTCGGCCGCCAGCGACTGCGCCCGCGCCAAACGATGTTGTACGCGCCGCTCCCGGTTTAAGTAGCCCGCCAGAATAGTGAGCCCAAGAATAGTAATGATGCCCAGCAGTAACGCGGTGCTCAGACGCGTTCGCGCACGTAATTGCTGTTCACGCGCCTCGGCTTGTTGGCGCAATCGCGTCGCAGCGTTTACCTCGCTGGCTGTCGACAGCATGGCTAAACGCTGCGCATAGCTCTCGCCCTTGGCGGCCTTCTCGAACTCGATCGCGCGCATATTGAGCTTGTATGCAGTAGCAAAGTCGTTCTTCCTGGCCGCCAGTCCGGCCACGGCGTACAACGCATCAATGAGCGCGGGCCCTTTGTCGTCCTGCACCGCGTCGACAACTGACTGTGCGAGTTCGAGCGCGTCATCGGTAAAACCTTGTGCATCGAGCACATCGACCCGCGCAAGTAGCAACTGGGTTCGACGCGCTTCATTATCCAGCCGGATGGCCACGCCAAGGCCCGCCGCAATAGCCAGGTGAGCGGATTCCATTTCGCCAAGCGCCAACCGAGCCTTCGCCGCGACCAGATACGCATGCGCAAGAGAATCAGGGTCGGCCGCATCACCTTGCGCCGCAATGTTTCGCTCAAGTT
>CAYGSQ010000217.1:4565-6198 GCA_964352435.1 uncultured Gammaproteobacteria bacterium
CTCAAGTTCAGCAAGCGCCTCGTCGGCACGTCCAAGCTGCAACAACGCTCGTGCTCGATACGTATGTGCGATCAGCGAGCGATGCGCGTGTCCAACCGAGTCCGCCCACGTCGCGCCGCGAGTGAACGCCCGCAGGGCCCCAACGTAATCCGACGATTCGAGCAGCGCCAGACCCATATTGAATGAAATCACAGTATTGATTGAACGATGCGGCACGCCCCGCGATCGATCCAACGCGCGCTGGAAAATATCGACCGAGTCGGCGTACAGGCCACTGAGGTGCATGGTCAGCGCTTGATTGGCCAAACTTCGGGACAAGGCATAATCACTGTTCACGCCCACCGCAACGTTCGCCGATTGGGTGGCGTAGGAATAGGAATCGCGTAGCAAACCGCGCCGGCCCGCCAGAAAAGTCGCCGCATCAAGCACCCGTGCGCGCAGGAAAGGCTGTGTAATGTCGCGCGCGCGCGCGGTCACTGGCGCAGCGAGTTCGATCGCACGTTCAAGCTCGCCCTCGCGCAACAGCACAGACCAGCGGACACTGCGTGCATAATCTGCCAGTTCGCGTCCGGCACTGAGCTCGATCTCATCGTCGGACGGCAGATCCATCAACACCGAACGCGCCTTTTCCGGCCCATAATCGCTAGCCCAAATGTCGGCTAACAAAAGTCCGTTTTCAATGAGCGTGACGCCATCAGAATCGTTGAGTCGCTCGACCAGCTGCTCGTCAGTGAGATCAAAGCGCGCGGCCAGAGACAAGTCCTGTGCATGGACCTGAGTGATCACGCACAGCAGACCGACAACCACGGCGGCGGCTCGCCATGCAGTCCACAGCGCCCGGGCGTGCAGCTTGTCAGGCCTTAGATAATCGAGCATTAGCAGGCAGGGTTCCAAACGGGCGGGGAAATTTGCGAGCGCCATTATTACAGGAATTTCGTCTATCGGTAACGCTTGGGCCTGGGCGGCGCCTCAATACCCTGCGCAAGCAAAAGATCACGACACTTTTGCTGCCACCTTGCGGCGTCTGGATAAACATGCGCATCAACGGGGCGGTGGAAAATATCTTCAAGCATGGGCATTGCGCCGACGCGTTCAGGCTTGGGCGCCTGCTTTAGCGCCAGCGCAGGGTCGGCGCCCTGCTCCAGCAAAAAGTAAGCATGCTCAAAGTCGCCAAACCCGGTCGCCATACTCAGGACAGTGTTGCCATGCAAACCGCCCTCGAAGGCATCCACCGCCGCACCAAATTCGAGCAAGGTTTCGACGACATCCCATTTGTGCACACGCCGGGCGATATGGATGAGCGGTTCTTTGTCGCGATTGATCGCATTGGCGTCAGCGCCGGCGTTTAATGCCGCGCGCGCGAACGGCTCGCTGGCACTTTCGATAATGTAGTGCATTAGCAATTCGCCGTTGCCCGCACGCGCGTTGGGATCTGCGCCGTTATTTAGCAACGCTTCAAAGCCATCAAGACTGGCGTGTTGCACCGCCCACAGTGCGAGCGGCATGCCCTCTTCTGACAGTGCGTTTGGATCCAGCTTTTGATATTCGACCAGCTCGCCCACGCGCGCCGTGTCGCCGCTCGCCGCCGCTTGTGCCAGCTCGCGTATTGCGCCGTTGAAGTGAAGTTCGATTC
>CAYGSQ010000218.1:0-6172 GCA_964352435.1 uncultured Gammaproteobacteria bacterium
GTTTGTACGCGGACAATTTTTTCTAGGCACGTCCGATCCGGCCCTGATTGATCGCGTCGCGAACGACATGGCAGCAGCACCCAGGGCGGTGGCCATGGCGGCAGGCGCTGGCCTTTCCATGTACGACCTCAAGGCAGGCCTTACGGCCACCCGCGACATCCCGCTTGCGCTGGTCAATGCTACGACACAGCCAACGGACCGAGCCGCACACGACGCCCTGCGCACCAACCTCGATCTGCGTTTCATTGCCACGTCAGGGCATTTTCCGATGCTGGAACAACCGCAGCTCTTCAACGAAACGTTGCGCGACATCGTTATGCCCTATCGCTAGCCTGCATTATTCATGCACTATCGACTGCGGGCGCCGATGCACGGCAAGGACAGACATTGCATTTACCGAACGGGCCACTAACGACGGACCGTCCAGAACTGATACATCGACGCGAATACATCAGGATAGCGTGCCTCGAACCGGCTCCAGCGCGCCAGATCACGCGCCTCCGGGTCGGTGGGATTGAGCTGACGATAGGCGTCGATTACCTGTTCGTTAGCCAATTCAAAGCCGATAAATTCAAGCGCAAATTCGCTCAAATGCCGGGCGATGCGTTCCAGCGTAAAGTCCTGCTCGTTGACATGAAAAATCAGATCACGACATTCTGACGTGCTGAAAAAATCGGCAGCCCGCATGATGTCACGCAGTGGGTCATCTGCCGGCGTGGCAAGTACATGTTGGCGAAACGCGCGAATGCCCGATGTATCACCGCGCCAACCGCGACTCGCGGCCAGTTCTCTGGCCGGTGCCAGCACGCGGCGCGCACGCTCGCTGTACAAGCCAATACGCAGCAGGCCGTTGGGCCGCAGTTTGTCCACCAGCCGCCGCCAGCCATCAATCGGGTCGCGCATGTGATGCAGCACGCCCAGACACTCAATCACATCAAAGTCCGCCAGATCATCGGGTAGCGCCAGGATATCGCCATGCACGAACTCGACGTTCGTGACATTGAGCTCCCGACTCATACGTTGTCCATATGTCAGACTGGCGAGGCTCAGGTCCAATGCCGTAACGTCACAGTGGGCAAAACGCATCGCGGCGCTAATGGCCTGTTTCCCCGTTCCGCAACCGGCAACAAGTACTCGAGGGGATTCTGGCCAACGCTTTGGCAAAAACTGGGCATGACCAAAAACGCCGGCGAGATACGCACCGACCGAGGCGGGTTCGTGGTGATCGAGATGCAGCCAGCGCGGGTAAGGATGTGTTTCGTACTGCTCACGTACGGCCTTCGACACATCGTCAACGACAGGCGTCAAACGGTGCACTTGATCACGCAAGCCGCGTTCGTGCAGCGGGCCAATCAACTGCAGGCGCAGAACTTTATACAAGTAATCGCGCGCTCCGGGCACGTAATAGCGCATGATCTGCGCGGCACACGATAGTTCGTGCAATGGTCGGTAACAGGCCAATACCGCCAGCTTGTCGCCGGCCACTTCGCGCCGCTCCCTGAGTTCCCGGGTTAGGTCACCGATCAGGCGCTCCACCCCGTCCGACTCTTCGGGCGTCTCGAACCAGACAAATTCGTTCAGGAAGCACTGCTGCGCCATAGCCGCCAGAAATTCACCGCCCGCCGCGTCGAGCAATTCGGGTAAATCTCCCTGCAATGCGCACGCAAGCAACGTACGCCGTACGCGCAACAGCAAGTGCTCAATGTCTGGCGATGTGTTGACTGCCTTTTCCAGCAGCAAGGTCAGAAGCGGATCTTGCAGGGCCGCCAAATCGTCTGACACCAGAGCGCTATTCACTAGTATGACGGCCGGTCAACGGCTGTGCATGACGTCACTGCGCGAACGGCCACGCGAGCATGCGGATCATGGCTGGCTTGCGCAACAGGTGCCTGGAGGCGACGTCACGCAAGTGATTTGGGTCGATGCCCTCGTGGGCCAGACAACGGGTCAACTCTTGTTCCAGCTGCGGGTCCGTGTTGTCAGCAGGCAACCGCCGCAACGCGCTTAACAGCGCATTGACGACACGCCGCTCAGATGGCGCCAGTCGCCAGCAGATACGAAAACTGTGTGCCGCCTGAGGAAACTCGCCGCGGCTAAATTGCCGCAAACCAGACTCGTAGGTTTGGCCTACAAGCTGCGGGTCGCGCTGCGCCACTTTTGACCATGCCCGCGCCGCTAACGGCGCATCGTCCAGCAGTTCCGCCACGTTTGCGACACCTTGCCACGCGCGGACGCTATCAAACGACTGGCCCAGAACGCGCTGTTGCAAGACTTCGCGAGAGCGCTCTAACTGCCCCGAACGCGCCAACGCTGCGCAATAGGTGAGGATGTAATCCACGCAGGTCACATCCCGTGAGCACGCTTCCTCACACCGCGCACAGGCCGTCGCGTAGTCGCCCCGTGCCAAGGCTATCAGCGCGTACAGGTGATAGATCGGTGCGTCATTTTCGATCGATGCCAAATCAAGCGTAGTTTGAGCTGCGGCCAATTGGCCGCAATCATACTGGCCACGCGCGAGGTACAGGCGCGCATCGGCATGGGCAGGTTCGTGCGCAAGAATCTGCCGCAACGCGGCGATCCCCTCTTCGGTGCGTCCACGTGCCAGCGCGATGCGCGCCGCAAGCACGCCCGCGTCAGGGCATTGGGGTTGTTGCTTTAAAAGCGCGTCGCAAAGACGACGGCTGGTCGCAAGATCGCCGGCAGCAAGACGCTCACGTGCGCGCGAAATCTGCGCATCCCGCTGGCGCCGACGAGTCCGTTGTTGTCGTTTACTGTTCGGGCGGCCCACGAATCACCCCGTGCCTTATGTCGAACCATTGAAACTCACCCAGGCTCCTACTCTGATGCAGCAGATAGCCAAAGGGTTTTAATGGACCGAAAAAAACTCACCGGGCGGGGTCATTGCGGTACGACAATCTCGACTCAAAAAAGTTTCACGACTGGTTTTCGTTATGGCAAAACAGTCAATGCCGCGATACTTTTGTTACACCTATCGTGCCCAAGTCATGGCACACTCCGCGAGCGTAATGTGCGGTAAAGCGCAGCGCTACTACCTAGGAGAGAAACATGACTATTCGATCGAAAATGCTTGTCGTCACGACAAGCGTCGCCGCCTGCGCAGGTGTCGGCTTCTTATTTTTAAATCAGCCAACCGCCATCACGACGCCCGCAGCCGCTGCGAATCAAGGCATGGTTGCCGTCATCGACAGTGAAAGCGGCACCTTGCGTGCACCGACCGCAGACGAGGCGGCGCGGTATGCATCAAACAAACGCGCACCGACGACCGACGCGCCCGTCCTGCGTCGCGCCGATGGCTCAGAATCGCTCAAGCTCGATGACCGCTATACAATCTACAGCACTGTCACGCGAAACGCGGACGGCAGCTGGCAAGAACATTGCGGCCTTGAGCACGACCACACCGTCCACACAGCATCTGTCAAGGCGGTGAAATAATGGCTAACGTAAACAAGATTCGGGCAACCGGAATCGCCTGTGCGGTCGGTGTCGCCATGCTCGCGCCTGCTGCACTCGCGGCGGACATCGTAATTTCGCAGGGCGCCGGCTTTGCTGATCCAACGCCGGCGGCGCCGGTCGGTGGCAACACAGGTACGACCGTCGGTGAACAGCGCCTCATCGCGTTTGAGTTTGCCGCATCACTGTGGGGCAACATTCTTGAGAGCGACGTACAGATTGTCGTCAACTCTTCGTTCGCACCGCAGTCCTGCGACGCCAACGGTGGCGTGCTGGGTGGCGCAAGCCCGGTTTCGATCGAAACCGATTTTGCCAATGCACCTATTCCGAATACCTGGTACTTCTCTGCGCTGGCCAATTCACTGGCAGGCAGCGACCTCAACCCGGGCTCATCGGACATCAATGCAACCTTCAACGCCAGTATTGACAACAATGATGGCTGCCTTGCAGGCAGTAACTGGTACTACGGTCTGGACAACAATCCACCGGGAAGTGATATCGACTTCCTGAATGTCGTTATGCACGAGATCGGCCACGGTCTGGGATCTGCCAGTGTCGTCAGCGTGTCGAATGGCTCACTGCCAAACAACCGCCCCGACATTTACTCACGCTTCGCATTTGATACCGAACTGCAGCTGCATTACGACGAAATGACAAATGCACAGCGCGTAGCCTCGGTCGTCAATACCGGCAATGTCGTCTGGGACGGCCCGCTGGTCAGCAGTGCGGCACCGAGCATTCTGGCGGCCGCGCTGGTCGCTGAGGTCAGCACGCTGGGAGAAGTGGACCTGCAATCCGCGAGCTTCGGCCCACCGGTCGATAGTGACGGTCAGAGCGGCGATATCGTCCTGATCGACGATGGTAACGGCAGCGGTACGGATGGCTGCGAGCCACTGACAGGCGCAAGTGCAGCGGCGGTTGCCGGCAACATTGCGCTGATTGATCGTGGTTCGTGTAACTTCACGGTCAAAACGGTCAACGCACAAAACGCGGGCGCAGTGGCCGTGATCATCGCCAACAACGTGGCACCTGGCCTGCCGCCTCTGGGCGGTGGTGACGCCAGCATCACGATCCCAACGGTGGGTATCACACTGGCTGACGGCAACGCTATCAAGGCCGACCTGCCGGGCGTGTCAATCGATTTGTCCTTTGACCCAACGCGCTTCGCTGGTGCCAACGCAGACGGCCTCGTCCGCCTGTTCGCACCCTCGCCGGTGCAGCCCGGTTCATCGTTCTCGCATTGGGACACCTCTGCAGCACCGAACCTTCTGATGGAGCCGAGCATCACCGACACGCTGACCTCTGCGGTTAATGTCGATCTGACTGTCGCCCTGTACGCAGATATCGGTTGGGGCATTGTGGACGAGGACAGCGACCTGATCCCGGACATCAATGACAACTGCCGTACATTCGCCAACACCGACCAGCGCGACACGAATGGTGACGGCTTTGGCAACCGTTGCGATGCCGACCTGAACAACGACGGCGTGATCAACTTCATCGATCTGGGTCTGCTTCGCGCGCAGTTCTTCACCAATGATGAGGACGCCGACTTTAACGGCGACGGCATCGTCAACGTTGTCGATCTTGGCATCATGCGCACGTCGTTCTTCAGCGCACCTGGCCCAAGCAGCGTCGCGTTCTAGCGAAGCTCTGTCTATGTGCCCCCGCCGTCCTGGCGGGGGCACTTTTTTGCGCGGGTACGCTGCCCGGCACGGATCGACTACACTGCGCCCCCATGAATTACGACGTTCTTGTTATTGGTGGCGGTGCCGCAGGCCTGATGTGTGCACTAACTGCAGGCGCGCGTGGCCGACGCGTGTTGGTGCTGGAAGGCGCGAACAAAATTGGCAAGAAGATTCTGATGTCCGGCGGCGGTCGCTGCAACTTCACAAATCTTGACTGCAAGCCACGGCACTTCCTGTCGCAAAACCCGCATTTTTGCATTTCCGCATTGTCACGTTATACCCCTGACGACTTCGTTGAGCTGGTGGATCGCCACGGCATTCCTCATCACGCCAAAGCCCCTGGGCAACTCTTTTGCGATCGCTCCTCCAAAGACATTGTGGCCATGCTGCGCACGCTGTGCGACGAGGCCAACGTGCGCATTGTCACCGACAGCGCCATTGCCGAGGTGGGCAAAACGGGCACGGGATATCGGGTCGTGTTTTCCCAGGGTCATTGCGATGCAGAGTCTTTGGTCGTCGCGACCGGTGGACTGTCCATCCCGAAAATGGGCGCCTCGGATTTCGGCTATCGAATTGCCCGTCAGTTTGACCTGCGGGTGTTGCCGACGCGGGCCGGGCTCGTCCCGTTCACATTTTCCGGCGCGCTCAAGGACATGAGCACGCGTCTGGCGGGGGTGAGCATTAGTGGCCAGATTGCCTGCGGTTCAACCCAATTCAGCGACGGGCTTCTGTTCACGCATCGCGGCATGAGCGGACCGGCCGCGCTGCAGATCTCGAGCTACTGGTCGCCCGGTGATGCGCTATCGCTCAACTTGTTACCCAACGTAGACGTCGCGGCCTGGCTCCTTGAACTTAAACGGCAACAGCCACGTGCCACCATTCGATCCGCGCTTGGCAAGCAGCTACCGAAGGCTCTGGTTGCGGAGCTGGTTACGGGCTGGCTGGATACAACAGACGAGCGGCCGTTGGCAGACAGCACCGACCATTCACTGACGGATGTGGCTGCCATATTG
>CAYGSQ010000219.1:0-6145 GCA_964352435.1 uncultured Gammaproteobacteria bacterium
GTCCAAAGTGTGCTGTTCGAGATTCGCTTTGGTGATGAGCCGTGCTACCTCGTCGCGGCTGTCCGACCACGCCAGCAAGTAGTGCTCGCTGAGCGCAGCCCAATTTTCCGCCAGATCGCCCACCATCGTATCGTTGATGGGGAACAGGACGATTTTCTCAGCGGCGCCGAGCTTCGTCGCGAAATCAAGCAGAGTTTGGGTCAGGTGCGGCGGATGGATGGACGCAACCCGGTGCACGGTGGCGCACGACGTACGCGCTCCGGGCAACGCCGCATTGGGCTCGAGCGCATGTACGTCGATACCGTGACGATGCAAGACCCGTGTCGTTGCAAGGCCATGGGCACACAGACCGAGAACCACTGCCGGTGCGTGGCGCTTTGTGTTGCCGTTATTCATGCAAACGATTCATCGCGTAAAGTATTCCCAGCCTGTCAGTGTACGTCGCGTAAGGGCTAAGTAGAAGAGCCGGTGGATGTCGTGATTTCATCGAACAAGCGTGCCAGTTTTCTGGTCTGTGCCTGTCTTGAATAGGCCTGTGCCGCGGTGGGGTCTGCGCTGGTGCTGGTTTGGCGAACGCGAGCGATAAATGCAGTGAGTTCAGCCTCAATCGCGTCCTGATCCAGAAGCGCCGCAATTTGCTCATGGCCGTTTTCAATCAATAGAGAGGCCGTGTCACCGACCCGATCCGTCAATGCCAGAATAGGGCGTCCCGCACGCAGATATTCATACACTTTGGCGGGAATCTGATGATTGCAGCCGGTTGACTGGAAGATCAGCAAGCCGTCTGCCAGGAGCATTTCCTGAAGTGCATCGCGATAAGGTACGGCGGGTTCAAGTAATACGATGTCATCGATGCCTTGTTCGCTCAGCATGGGCCGATACGTAGCGTCATGGCCGGTGGCACGCAACACAATCTGCACCGGATTGTTGACCAGCGCACCGCGTGCCTTAAGCGCGGCGACGGCTGCGAAAAACGGTCGCGGGTCGCGCTCGTTTGGATAAAGCAGACCGGCATGAAGCAGCCTTATCGGTTGGTCTTTGGCGGGCACGTTGTAGTGCTGATCGAGCCCGGTGAAGACGCCTTCATCGTAGCCGTTTTCGATCAGTCGCCAGCGCTGTGTCGGGAGGTCGGCATAACGCTCGGCGTACATCTTGATAGCGCCCGGGGCGGTAAAGGTGACCATGGTCGCGGCACGCACGATCTTCTGCTCAAGGGCGCGAACCGAATCAAAGACGGCCGCTTCGCGTGGGTAGCCTTCCTCAGACATCGAGTCGCGGCAATCGGCGATCCAGGGCAACCCCGATTTCGCCGCCAACGTCATGCCAATGCGATGCGCCGTAGCGATCGGGTAAGTGGACCAGATCACCTGATAGTTGTTTTTACGAATCATGGCCATGCCGCGGCGTACGCCATCGATGTGCCAGCTCGACCAGCGGTCGGGCAAGGCCAGAAATTGGGGGTATGAACCGAAAACAGACAGGTGACGTTTGGCGTCGAATGCCAGGGCGCGAACAACCTCGACCTCGGGCGGAATATCGCCCAGCTCGTCGTCACCACGTCGCTCGTACGCGCCGGGCCATACTGTCAGCACATCGCACTGCCAGCCGTTGTCCTGCAAATAGGCAGAAAAACGCAGTGCGCGCTGGACGCCACTGCTGCCTTTTACGGGCGGGTAGTGGTACGCAATGAGTAAGGCTCGTTTTTGCATGGCTTTCTTGTTCGTCAATCGTCGCCAGATCAGCGCGCTATCACAGCACAATTCCCAGTCTGACGCCCGGAAATACGCCACATCCTGACAATAAATGTGCTTCGCAGCAAAAACCGTTCACCCAGCCTGAGCGCTGGCAACGTTCAAAGGCGTGACCGGGGTCTCACGATGCGCTCAAATCTGCCGATAAATTGATCTAATGAGACTACTTTGAGCACCTTACGGCATGGCTGACCCGGCACAACGCGAAGACTGGAAAGACAAATACCGAGACCTTCTTGCGGAACTGGAAGCCGCACGGAGCGACAACGCGGCACTGGACGACACCATGCGGCGCGTTTGTTCACGTCTGGCGATTGCGGCCATGGGCCGCGATTCCGCTGTGGATCGTCATCTGGAGGCGATTCATCGCCGCATCAAACGCGACGGCGCCAAGGCAGAAATCGCTCGCCATCTGGAAGAGCTGGCGCAGGCCGTGGTGGCGCACGACAATCAGACGGCCGGTCTGCCGCCACTCGATTTAGGCGGCTTTGTCGCTCGTCTGCCATTGCCCACCCAAAGTCAGACCAAACACGTCAGCGCGCTTGAGCACGAGCGACTTGGTGTACGTCAGGAAGGTCTGGCGGCGCTGGCCGATGAAATTTCGATGTTAATAGCAGGCTCTGGCGTCACCGCGGGCCATGACGATCTGATGCGTTTTGTCGACGCTATGTCAGAACACGACGATTTGCCACCGGATCTGCGGGCACAGCTCTTAACGGTCGGGGCGCGGCTGGCGGCGCTGGGTGAGGACGCGTCTGTCGCGCCAATCCTCGACGACCTGAGTAGCGCGATCAGCGCAACGGTCGCCAGTATCGGCGCAGAGAAAAAGAGTCTTGAGGCATTTATAGAGCAGGTGACCGAGCAGCTCACTCGCTTCGAGTCATGGGCGGGGGCAAACCAAAATGATGCCAAAGCGCGTGCACAGGATGCGTCGGAACTGGAACGCAACGTCGATGAGCACCTGGAGGGCTTTGAGGCGGATGTCAGTGCCTCGAGCGAGCTGTCGGAGCTGCAGACGCGTGTCCAGTCGCGCCTGGATTCCATTGGTGATCAGATTCGGATGTTTCGCGAACGCGAGCAAGATCGCGCGCAGCGCGCGCGCGAACGTCAGGAAGCGTTGCACGAGCAGGTCAATCGACTCAAAGTGCGCACCAATGAACTGGCGCGCCAGTGTAGTGATCAGGAACAGCGTTTGATGCACGATACGCTGACCGGCGTCCACACGCGCTATGCCTATGATCAGCGTATCCAGGAAGAGTTTCAGCGCTGGCAGCGGCACGGTCAGCCACTGTCTTATTCTATTTGGGATATCGACTTCTTTAAAAAGGTGAACGACGAGTTTGGCCATCAGGTTGGTGATCGACTATTGGCCGGTGTGGCGGGTCTTCTGGCCCAACACACACGATCCGAAGATTTTGTCGCGCGCATCGGGGGTGAGGAATTTGTCGTACTGTTTCCCGCCACTAATAAAGAGACCGCGCTTGGCTTGTCCGAGCGCCTGCGTGAAGCCCTCGCCGACGCGGGTTTCCATTTTAAAGGCGCCCCTATTGCGGTAACGCTGTCGTGCGGGCTTACCGAATTTCGCGAAGGTGATACACCCGAGCAAGTGTACGAGCGCGCCGACAAAGCGCTGTACGAGGCCAAGCGAGCCGGGCGCAATCGCTGCAATACTGACTAAGCCCCTATTTACCAAAAGTATTTGACAACGCTGTCAAGCTGTGTGACATTCAGTGACAGCGTTGTCACTTCGCCGGCAAGATAGAAGAGCAGCGCACCTAAAACCATAACGTTATGAGGGAAACCTCGAGGGGAATTATATGAACAAGCGTACTATTTCTGCGCTGGCAGCAACGGCAGCACTTTTCTATGCAGGCACCGCACACGGTGTTGAACTCGTCGACAACGGCGGCTTTGAAACCGGAGATTTCTCGGGCTGGGAACAGTTCACGAACGACGGTTCGCAGATGATCTCGACCTTCAATCCGTCAACCGGCACCTTCTCAGCAAACCTGAGCATCACCGGCCCGGCACCAGGCAACACGCTCATCAAGAGCGCTAACCGGGGCGTAGGCGTTGTTTCTGCAGGCGACGAAGTCACCATTACGTTCGACGCACGTGGCACGGTTGCCAACGGCGGCGTGGCATTTGCCGAGTTCTTCTCGGAACTTGACGGCGGCGGTGTTTCGTCAGCTGAAATTCTGGGCGGCGCACCTTTGGCGCTGAACTCGGATCCGATGGTCTGGACGACGTTCACCTACACCGCTATTGCTGGCGCTGACGTCAGTGGCGGCGTGACGCTGCAGTTCGCCGTGATCTGCGGTGCTGTGACGGATTGCATCTCTGACATCTACTTCGACAACGTTTCGATGTCGGCAGTACCCGTTCCAGCAGCCGTTTGGTTGTTCGGTTCTGCACTGGGCATGCTGGGCTTCGCGCGTCGTCGCGCGTAGTCTGACGCTCTAGTCAAAAAAGTCGGGGTACGCGTTGCGTGCCCCGGCTTTTTTTATGGCTTGCGAAAACGAAACACGAAACGATCCGTTTTCCCTTTCACGGCTTCATCAAACATAGGCTGCGTGCGTTCGTCATTTGGATTGGCCAACATGTCGCTCTTTGCCTCCAGAACAAAACCGGCGGCGGTCACTTCGCGTACGACGCGCTCGGGATCAATGCGATGCAGGGTGCCGCCGACTTCGGCTGGTGCACCATCCAGTGCGGCATGATCGATAACGCCCAGGACGCCACCGCTCTTGAGCCCAGAGTAAATCTCCGCGAGCAGCTTTTCGCCATCGAGCCGCGGCCAGCCGTTTTTGGCATCGACAAAATATATGTCGTGGTAAGTCAAAATCATAAGCGTCGCGTCGTAGGTGTCTGGCGCCAAATTCAGTGCGTTATTTTCCGCCGTAAATCGACGCACATTTTTCAAACGCCCTGCAGTGAAACGGGATTCTAATTCCTTGTCCGCGTATGCGAGATAGGCGCGATTATTGTGTGCGTGGACCGTGCCACCCTTGCCAACGGCGTACGACAGAACTTCTGTGTAGTAGCCGCCACCCGAATACAAATCGAGTACGACGTCATCGGGTTCAATACTGAAAAAGGCAAGCACGTCGGCGGGCCGGCGCGTTGCGTCGCGCGCGCGATCCTGCTCGCTCCGGTCGGGCTGCGCGAGACTCGCGCGTAGCCGATCGTAACCATTGTCCGCCGCTACCGGTGGGCTGGCGCAGCCTGCCAGCATGCAACCGACCAGCGTGCCGACGGTTGCGATGCAAATAATAAAACGATTCATAGTGTGTGCTCCCCGGGCTAAGTGTCCACGCAAGAAATGCGCGTCGTCCGTATATTGAGTTTGCAGACCACGTCAGGTTCCATTGAATGGGTCTGATCTTAGCTGGAAGCTGGCTCAAGTATCGTGTCGATCACCGAATTAGCGGAACAGGACACTAGCCTGCATTATTCATGAACCATCGACTGCGGGCGCCGATGCACCGCCTGGCACAGGGCGTACTCCTTTTTGGGAGCTCAACGTACTGCGAGTACGCCGTCGCCCCCAAAAACTCCGTGCGCCCTGTGTCAGGCGGCACCTCGACACCCTCGTTGCGATGGTTCATGAATAATGCAGGCTAGGCATGCATACCGTTTCTAACGACAATGCGCTGTCTAATGATGTTGCAGGAGTTTCGACTCGCCTTCGGGCACGATATGGACGTGCACACCGCGCAGTGGGTTTATGCGCTACACATGATTTTTGCGTTGGCTGTCGGCGCTATGCTGGTCGGGCCGCGTGCGCTCGTGCGTTGATTCTGCTACTACGGTGCGTGCTGGCGTCGTTTCTACGTCGCCCGCGTATAATCTGTTAATTTTCAGTCGCTGGTCGGCGCAAAAGCTGTGGCTTCGGTAAATCACCCGAGCGGGTGATGACATCTCGGGTGGTCGTACGCAAGAGTTCCGCCACCTAATCCAACAGGAGTACTGCAATGCAACTTGGACATTTCTCAATCAGTCTGTCAGTCAAAGATCTCAAGGCGTCTGTCGCGTTCTACACCAAACTGGGCTTTACCGCGGTGCATGGTGACCCCGCCCAGGGCTGGCAAATTTTAAGGAATGACGATTGTGTCGTCGGTTTGTTCCAGGGCATGTTTGAGAAAAACATGCTGACCTTCAATCCTGGCTGGGACAAGGATGCGAACACGCTCGATTCATTTACCGACGTGCGTACGCTGCAAAAATCCATACGCGGGCACGGCATACCACTGCTGACAGAGGCCGACGAGTCTGCGGCGGGCCCCGCCAGTTTTGTCATTGAAGACCCCGACGGCAATCCGATACTAATCGACCAGCACGTCTAGCGTCTGGCGCGCCGACGACGCGTTGGTAAGATCTGCGGTGCACTAGTG
>CAYGSQ010000220.1:0-5318 GCA_964352435.1 uncultured Gammaproteobacteria bacterium
GCGTTCAAAAATCGATGGCTGGCCTGGTAGCGCTGCGCGTTCTTGGAAAACTCGGCTTGCTCGACATCGGCCTCGACGGTGTTGCCGTCCAGCGATGGTTGATGCGGCGTGCGATACAACAGCGAATGATCAAACGAGTCACTGCCCTCCAAATGCATGTGTCCGGAACGGGTGACATCCAGTTTTAGCCGGGGCGTCGCGGTGCCCTGCAACACACTCTTGAAATCGATATCGCGCGCCTTGTAGTGCGGCGTATCCGAGTTGGCAATGTTGGACGCCAGCACTTCATTGCGCTGCCCCCAAAGGCCCAGCGCGGCGGCGTGAGGTCCAAAAATGCGATCGTTGGCTGAAAACATGGAAAGCTCCTTTTCCGGTATCTGAGGGGTTCATAGCAAGGGCCGTGCCAACTCTGTAAACCGCTGATTTACCGGGCCTGCGTGAGGCTGGGGTGGGAAAAGCGGCAAGGCTTTTCCGGCAAAGGGGCAAAGGTGGCAAGCAGGAGGAAATGCGCAAGACGACTGATCGTTACAAGCAGGTGTTCCCGCTGACTGGCATGAATCCTGCTTGGGTTTACCCCAACACAACGACGCAACAGTCATTACCCTATGTTTCAACCTGCCCAAGCCACCTGCGCCACGCCTGATTACCGTCAGTTCGTCAAAAAGCTGACGATTGTGGGGGCAGTTTTGCTGTGCACGGCTGCCGCCAACGGTCAGGGACCGTGGCATGACGTAAAAGATATCGAGGCGACCGCACGGGTTTTCGCTGAGAAGTCTGCGCAGCGAGCCGCGCTACCTACCGAGGTGCGCGTTAACCAGGTTGATACGCGATTGCGCGTTCATCAATGCGCACAGGCGCTGACCGCGTACTTGCCCTCTGCGGGTCAACTACGCAGCAATGGGGTCGTTGGCGTGCGCTGTGCAGGCCCGGTGGCTTGGAAGCTCTTCGTACCGGTCAGGCTCGTAAAGACGGCCGAGGTCGCACATATCAATGGCCATCATCTGGCCGGTCATCGGCTCAGTGACGCTGACGTGCGCTGGGTGTCGCTGGAACTGCGTGGCAACCCGTCCGGGTTCTTGCGCGGTCAGCAAGACCCCGTGGGTCAGGTGTTACGTCAAAACGCTCAGGATGGTCAGCGCTTGCGACCCAATATGTTACGCGCGGCCAACGTGATTCAACGTGGCGATCAGGTCACGCTCGCCGTTTCAGGCTCCGCGCTCGCCATTCGCATGAGCGGTGAGGCGCTGGCCGATGCGGCGTTGGGCCAACGAGTGCGAGCCAGAAATCGCTCTTCTGGCCGCGTGGTGGAAGGCATTGTACGGGGCGCAGGCTTGATAGAAATATCGATTTTTTAATTACTTAGCGGTGTTTTATCGAACTATTCTTGGCTAAGTGTCAAGAAATTGTCGAATTCGACCACTTTTTTGCGCATTAGACCTAAAGTTTTGCGCGGCGGCGCCGCTACCTTTTTTGCAACACGAATGGAGTTTCACGGCCATGGCCAACAAAATTGATACATCTGTAACGCCCTACCGCCCGGTCAACGGCGCAGGCGACAGTCCGAAAACCCGCGAAGGCGAAAAAGCCGGAGTAGCGACATCGCCGCAGACGAATGTTGCGGCCAGCGACACGGTCGAGGTAACGGATTCCGCACGCCAGATGGCTTCGCTGGAAAGCGTCATTGCCAATGCGAGTGTGGTTGATCAAGGTCGAGTCGATGCCATCCGTAGCCAGATTGCCAGCGGGTCGTACACGATCGCGCCGCAACAGGTTGCCGATGGATTGTTAAGAATGGACCAGGCGATTCCGGCGGGCTCCTAGCCTAATGGTGCGCCAACCTAAGGCCCTTATGGACGAGGGCCGCCTTTCTACCGAGCAATTGGTGAGTCAGGCTTTACAGGACGTCGCGCTGCTGCGCGATACCCTCGACGATGAGCGTCGGGCACTTGCAGGCCGCGACCCCGATGCCCTGTCCCCGATTTTTGACCGCAAAGCTGAACTTGCCACGCGCCTCGATGCAATCGAAGCGCAACGTCTTGCTCTGTGTGCCGACGCGCCTGACGGTCATCTGTGGTTTCGCCAGAACCTGCCGCCTGCACTTTTAAGCAAGTGGGACGAATACTGCGACAAGCTACTCGAGTGCCGCGAGATCAATGCTGTGAATGGCCGTCTTGCACGTCTTGGCCAGGATCACGTTCGCCGCGCGCTGGCCGTGCTTCGTGGACAGCACACGGTTGAACCCGGTTTGTATCAGGCAGACGGCGGCGCCACCTCGAACCATACCGCGCAAAACCTCGGTCGCGCCTGAAGGGTTGACCTCAAGAATCGTCGACTCTGGTCGCTAGATTACCCAACGCAGCAGGTGTGCGTAAGCTACGGGGAATCACGGCATGACCGACGCAAAAACACTACTTTGGGCAACGCTCTTATTTATGGGGGGCTGTGGCAGTGGCGCGGCGCCCGCCACCCCCCCGCAAACCGCGCCAACGCAGAATTCACTCCCCTCCGACGACGCCATCCTGGGCAAGGTCTACGCACCCAATGTCAGCGTGCCCAATAATTTTCTGGTTGATGCGGCGAGTCAGCTGACGGGCAGCTACACCTTGGGCCACCTGCGCTCGACCGATCTCGACCCGCAGGCTGCCACCGCCTACGAGCTGTGCAGTAATGACATGACCCAGGCCCTCGATTGGTCTGACACGGTGACCCGTTCCCGCGGCGGTTTGATGCTCAGCGCAACCGAATCGAGTCGCTACTTTGAATTTACCCGACAAATTGCCGGCCTCGACGATTGGGTCGCGCTTGAGCGCGTGTTTCGATGCGACTATTTGAATCGCGACGGCGTGGATCTTGGTGAGGCCTTCGGTCGCGGCGGCCAATTTAACGTGACCCCCGTGACGTTGAACGAGGTGCGCGAGCTGGCGGAGTACCTGTGGCAATTCAGTGCGTTCAACAATCCAGGTCATGCCGTACTCGAGAGTCAAGGGTACTCACTGGGCAGCACCCTGCGCCATGCATTGACGATTGCCTCGCGCGTACCCCTTGCCGGAGAACGTGAGGGCTGCGATTTGATTGAGATATTCGACTGGCATTTCGACGTCCTGCCCGATGGCGCGATCACGACGTCCAAGGTGCCGGTGCTTGGGTTTGATGCACGCTGGGACGGCTTCCAGGCCGCGCGGTGTGTGCCCTGACCTAAGCCATGTGTCGCAAGCTTGCGACACATGACAAGTCCGTAGCGTCATCCTACTGTGAAGGCATGGGCACTGAACAAGCACGCCGCAATTGGTTTGTATCTTCGCTGGTATTTTCCTGCCTGGCAGTGGCCGGATGTGGCGGCGGCTCCAGTGGTGGCACGGCCACCCCAATACCGGCTCCAACACCGCCACCGGCGGCAGTTGCCGTCAAAACTCAGGCGGTTTTTGCCGGCCTTACGTTCGCGCAACCCGTTGCAGCAATGCAGGCACCGGGCGATCCGGCGCGCTGGTTTGTCGTTGAACGTACCGGCAACATCTGGGTGTTTGACAATGATCCGTTGGTCAGCAGCCGCCAGTTGTTTGCGGACGTCAGCTCACGCCTTTTTACCGGGGCGCCGGAAGCGGGCCTTCTGGGCATGGCTTTTCATCCTGACTATGCGACCAACCATGAGGTGTTTTTGTCGTACACGCGAAGCGGCGCACCGCTCGAGTCGGTTGTGTCGCGCTTTGTCAGCGACGGCGTGTCACTGGATCTGGGCACAGAGCAAGTCGTTATGACGGTGCTGCAGGATTTCACCAACCACAACGGTGGCCATATTACGTTTGGGCCGGACGGATTTTTATATATCGGCATGGGCGACGGTGGCTCATCGAATGACCCCAATGACCGCGCCCAGACCCAAAGTACGCTGCTCGGCAAACTGCTCAGAATTGATGTCGACGGCGCGATGCCCTACGCCAGCCCGCCGGGCAATCCATTTGCCGGAAACGGCCGTTGCGTGCAGGGCTTTGGTGGCGCTCCCTGCCCCGAGATTTTTGCCAGTGGCCTGCGCAATCCGTGGCGCTTCAGTTTCGATCGCGTAAATGGTGAGCTGTGGTTGGGGGATGTTGGCCAGGGGCGATTTGAAGAAATCAATCGCGTTGAGGTCGGCATGAACTTCGGTTGGCGCATTCGTGAAGGCAGCAGTTGCCAGACGCCACCGAGCGGTTGTACGGAACAGGGCCTTACGGATCCCATCCACGACTACGGTCGGGCGTTGGGCACATCCGTGACCGGTGGCTTCGTGTATCGCGGCGCCGATATCGCGGCGCTACAGGCGCGCTATATTTTTGGTGATTTTGGCAGCGGGCGAATTTTCGCCTTGCCGCTGGCCCCCGTGATCGGCTCGGACGCCGAGGAACTGATCGATACTGCGTTGAGTATTTCGTCGTTTGCGCAAAGCAACGACGGTGAGCTTTATGTACTCGATTATGGTGGCGGTGGCATCCACCAGTTGGTAGAAGACACGCCGTAAAAGCGGCCGACCAGCTCGGGGAGAAGCTGGCCGACCGTCTGGCCGGACTAGGCCGCGCGGGTAGCTAGTTGTTTTTCGAGCGCGTTCGCCAGCGGCGCCTTTGGCTGAGCGCCAATCAGCGTTTGGGCCAGCTCGCCGTCGTCAAAAATAAGCAGCGTTGGAATCGAACGAACGCCAAAGCGTGCGGCCAATGCCTGTTCTTCATCGACGTTGACCTTCACGATGCGTACCCGCTCGCCAAAGTCTTTTGCCAGCTCGTCCAATACCGGGCCTACCGCGCGACACGGTCCGCACCACGGCGCCCAGAAATCCACCAGCACAGGGCCCGCGGCACTACTGATGACGTCATCAAATTCGTTGGTTGTAATGGAATCGACCATCGTGATTCTCCTTGCGTTTACGTTGAGCACATCGTACCTGGGGCTGTACGCCAAAAGCAGGCGCGCGACGCCAGTAAACATGTCCGAAACGCCAATTAGCGGGCCATTTTCCCCTTCCACGGCGTTAGAGTTTGTTCAGCGGCAACTTGAGATAGGTGGTGCCATTGGGCGCGGCAGCCGGCAGGGCACCGCCGCGGATGTTTACTTGCAGCGCGGGAATAATGAGCGCCGGCATCGACAGCGTCGCGTCACGCGTTTCACGTAGTTCGACGAACGTATGCACGCTGGTATCGGCTTTGACATGAGCATTGTTGGCCCGCTGATACGCCACCGTGCGAAACACATCTGGCGCCTCATCCGGCGCTGGATAGTCGTGACACAAGTACAGGCGAGTACCTTGCGGCAACGCGTAGAGTTTCTGGATGGTCGCGAACAGCGACGCTGCG
>CAYGSQ010000220.1:5328-6125 GCA_964352435.1 uncultured Gammaproteobacteria bacterium
GAAGTCACAACGTGCAGTCCCCCGCGGTGGGCTAAACAACGTGTCGCCGACAAACGCTGCATCGGCAATGACGTACGTGACACTGTCGTCTGTATGGCCCGGTGTGGCTAACACGTTCACAGTAATGTCACCGGCCACGAAGGTATCGCCATCGTCGAACAACCGGTCAAAGGCGGCGTTCTCATCAGACGGCGTCATATCGAACACCGGCTCGAACGTACGCTGCACGTTACGGATACCGCGGCCGATGCCAAGCTGCGCCCCCAGTTTTGAGCGCAAATAATCACCGCCACTGAGATGATCCGCGTGCGCATGCGTTTCAAGCACCCAATGTACGGTAACGCCGAGCTTGTTGACCAATTCGATCAGTTCATCGCTCGGTGCATGCGCTAGCCGACCCGATGCCAGGTCGAGGTCGACAACCGGATCGATAATCAGCGCATCCACCGAGTTGTGCACCAGATAGCTCAGCGTGCCTGACTTGCGATGAAAAAATGGTTCAATGTTGACTTCGGTGGTCATGCTTGGTTATAGCTCCTTGCGCAGCGTATCAATGCGCTCGTCTTTTGCGCGCCAGACGGCCTCAACCCAGACTTTGAATTGTTCACGATACTGTGCATCGCCACCATAATCGCCGCGCATGAGTTCGTCAGGGACCTGCAACGTGCGTACATCGATGATAATAGTCTTGATACGGCCACACATCAGGTCCCAAATCGTATTGTGCCTGGGTGGGTAGACAATCGTGACGTCGAGATAAGTTTGCATCACCTCCCCGATCGCGTCGACGGCATAGG
>CAYGSQ010000221.1:0-457 GCA_964352435.1 uncultured Gammaproteobacteria bacterium
GGTCTTCGGAGGGAGTGATTTTCAAAAGGCGATCCTTGAGTTCTTCTTCGGTTTTTCCCACCCAGGCAATTTCCGGCGCCGTGTAAATGACGGACGGGATAGCGTCGTAATTGAGCTCGGCCACCTCGCCGGCGATGAGATCCGCCACCGCAACGCCCTCTTCCGAACCTTTGTGCGCGAGCATCGGGCCACGCACCAAATCACCGACCGCCCAAACGTTGGGCATTGACGTGCGGCATTCATCATCGACGACCACGAAACCGCGATCGTCTACGTCAACGCTGACGCCCTCAGCCAAAAGGCCCTCGGAGTAAGGCCGGCGACCAACCGCGACAATGACCTTGTCAACGACCATCGACTGCTCGCCTTTTTTGTCTTCATAGGTGAGCGTAATGCCGTCATCACCTTTCTGCGCGCCTTTGACCTTCGCGCCAAGACGAATATCGAGCCCCTGGCT
>CAYGSQ010000221.1:467-6111 GCA_964352435.1 uncultured Gammaproteobacteria bacterium
CTGCCAAGCTCAAGACCAATAACGCCTGCGCCAATAACACCGATGCGTGCCGGCACATGATCGAACTCGATCGCGCGCCATGAGTCGACAATATCGACCTCATCGAACGGCATGAATGGCAACTGCGTCGGGATGGAGCCCGCGGCCAGGATGACCTGTTGCGCGGTCAGAGCGTGTGAGTTGCCGTCGTGATCCGTGTATTCGACCTGACCGGCGCCGGTCAGCTTGCCGCTGCCTTTGAGGCCGGTAACCTTGTTGGCTTTGAACAAGGCCTCAATGCCGCCGGTAAACTGCTTGACGATGCCCGCACGCCGTGCCTGCATTTTCTCAACATCGATGGCCGGGACCTCGACATTGATGCCGTGCGTTGCAAAATCATGCTTGGCTTTGTGATAGAGCTCCGACGACTCAAGCAACGCTTTGGACGGAATGCAGCCCGCGTTCAGACACGTGCCACCAAAACTGGCGCTCCCGTCGTAGTTTTTCCATTTGTCGATGCAAGCCACGTTGAGGCCGTGCTGTGCCGCCCGAATGGCGGCCACATAGCCCGCAGGGCCTGCACCAATAACCACAACATCAAAAGCAGTGTTCATGTCTTGCACTCCACAAAGACGAATATCAGATTTGCAGCATCAGGCGCGCAGGATCTTCCAGCGCATCCTTGATGTGTACCAGGAATTGCACCGCTTCCTTGCCGTCAATCAGTCGGTGATCGTAGGTCAGCGCGATGTACATCATCGGGCGCGCCTTGATCTCGCCGTCAACAACCATGGGTCGATCCTTGATCGTGTGCATACCCAGAATGGCACTCTGCGGCGGGTTGAGAATCGGCGTGGACATCAACGAACCAAACACGCCACCATTGGTGATGGTGAACGTACCGCCGGTGATATCTTCAATGGCGATTTGCCCATCCCGTGCCTTTTGCGCGTAGCCGTTAATCGACTGCTCGATATCGGCGAAGCTCATGGCCTCTGCGTTGCGCAAAACAGGCACCACAAGGCCGCGCTCGGTCGAAACCGCAATGCCAACGTCGTGGTAGTCGTGATAGATTACATCGCCGCCGTCGAGCGTCGCATTGACGACCGGCAGCTTGCGCATTGCCTCAATACTGGCGCGAACGAAAAATGACATGAAGCCCAAACGCACGCCGTGTGTCTTTTCAAACTTGTCACGATAACGCGCACGCAAAGCTTTCACTTGTGTCAGGTCGACTTCATTGAATGAGGTCAACATAGCGGCCGTGCTTTGGGCTTCAACCATGCGCTCGGCAATGCGCGTACGCATCCGCGTCATGGGCACGCGCTGTTCGTTGCGCGATCCTGCAACGGCCGGCATGACGGTCGGAGCCGCCGCCGCGGGCTTGGCCGCAGGCGCAGATGCAGGCGCACTCTTCGCGCCGCTGTCCAGATACGCCTGCACATCGGCTTTGGTAATACGGCCATGATTGCCGCTACCGGTGAGCTTTGACGGATCAATGTTGTTTTCTTCGACCAGGCGGCGTACCGAAGGGCTCAGCTTGCTTGCGGCAGCCGCATCTGCCGGCGCGGCGGGTTCTGCTTCAACCTCAGCGGCCGGCGCCGTACTCGCCACCTCGCCCTCGGTCAGGATAGCTAACAGCTCGCCGCTGGTAACCGTCGTGCCGTCTTCAACCTTGATTTCGGTAATGACACCACTGACGGGGGCAGGCACTTCGAGAACGACCTTGTCGGTCTCAAGATCTACCAGGTTCTCATCGCGCTCGACCGCATCACCTGGACGTTTGTGCCACGTGACGACCGTCGCATCGGCGACCGACTCAGGCAGCGTAGGCACTTTGACTTCAACGCTCATACTTCATCTTTCCGTAGTTCGAGAAATGGACTAAATACCGGGCCGGGCTAGGTCTTGATATCAAGCGCTGCGGACACCAGATTGTTCTGCTGTTCGACGTGCACGTGGTGATAGCCTGAGGCTGGCGCCGCCGACCCAGGACGACCGGCGTAAAACAATTCATGCTCAGGCGTAAGACCCGCCTGCAACTGGTGGCGAATCTGATACCACGCACCCTGGTTTTGCGGTTCTTCCTGGCACCATACGATCTGCCTGGCATTGCCATAGCGCTCAATTTCCGCGGCGTAGTAGTCCGACGGAAACGGATAGAGCTGCTCAATGCGCACGATCGCGACGTCGTCAATCTCAGCGTGACGACGAGCGTCTTTCAGGTCGTAGTAGACCTTGCCGCTACAAAACACAATGCGTTTGACTGCATCATCGTTCGGAATTTCTCGATCTGCGATCACCAACTGGAAGCCACCGCCTTCGATAAGTCCCCGCGCGGACACAGCGTCTTTGTGACGCAGCAAACTCTTTGGTGTCATCACGATCAGCGGTTTGCGCAGCGGACGCAGCATCTGTCGACGCAAAAGATGGAACATCTGCGCCGGCGTCGATGGTACGCACACCTGAATATTGCTCTCTGCACACAGTTGCAAGAAGCGCTCCAGGCGTGCCGACGAATGCTCAGGCCCCTGCCCTTCGTAACCGTGCGGCAGCAGCATAACAAGGCCACACAAACGTCCCCATTTGGTTTCGCCAGAGGTAATAAACTGGTCGATAACCACCTGAGCGCCGTTCACAAAGTCGCCAAACTGCGCCTCCCAGATAACCATCGTGCGCGGCTCGGTCGTCGCAAAGCCGTATTCGAACCCGAGCACCGCCTCTTCGGACAGCAGACTGTCGATCACCTCAAAACGCGGCTGATCGTCAGCGATGTGCTGCAACGGAACATGGTTGCGCTTTTGTGACTGGTCATGCAATACAGCGTGGCGATGGAAGAACGTCCCGCGACCGGCATCCTGTCCTGTCAAACGAATGGCAAAGCCGTTATTAAGAATACTGGCGTACGCGAGGTTTTCTGCAAAACCCCAGTCCATCTCCCGCTCGCCGTCGAGCATTCTGCGACGCTCGTCCATGACGCGCTGAACGCGATTGTGGAGTTCGACGCCGTCAGGCACATGCAGCATCGCACCGCCCAAACGTGTGGCATCTTCTGCCGAGATGCGGGTTTCGACGCCCTGCTGCAAACTGCCTTCAATGTATGGCGACCAATCAACGGTATATTCATCACCGGTGGTGCCAACCAACGCTTCAGGCACGGGCTGACCCGCGTCGAGACGTTCGCGATAGTTCTCGGCCATTTCACGTGGCCGCCCCGCCTCGATGAGACCGGCGCTGACCAACTCATCGGCATACAGCGAACGAATGCTCTTGCGGGCGCGGATGTTTTGATACATCTGCGGTTGCGTAGCCGCGGGCTCATCCGCCTCGTTGAGGCCATGACGGCGATAGCACACCAGATCGATCACCACGTCTTTGTGGAAACGCATGCGATAGTCGAGTGCGAGCCGCGCGACTTTGATCACCGCTTCCGGGTCGTCCCCGTTAACGTGCAAAATCGGTGCCTCGATCATCTTGGCGACGTCGCTGCAAAATGGGGTCGAGCGAGCATCGCGCGGATCGCTGGTGGTAAAACCAACCTGGTTGTTGCAAATAATGTGAACCGTGCCGCCCGTCGAAAAGCCGCGGGTTTCGGACAGCTGGAAGGTCTCCATGACCACCCCCTGACCGGCAAAGGCGGCATCGCCATGAATAAGAACCGGCATGACCGTATCGCCGTGCGGGTCATTGCGTCGCTCCTGACGCGCTCGCACGGACCCCTCCACTACGGGGTTGACGATTTCAAGGTGCGATGGATTGAAGGCCAGCGCCACGTGCATGTTGCCACCGGGCGTGCGCAAATCTGCGGAGAAGCCCAGATGATATTTTACGTCGCCTGAGCCCTCAGCCGTACTGACGCGGCTGGTGCCTTCGAATTCTGAAAACAGCATGCTGGGCGATTTGCCGAGCACATTGACCAGGACGTTGAGCCGACCCCGGTGAGCCATGCCAATAACGCACTCGTGCACGCCTTGCTGGCCACCGCGCTGGATGACCTCGTCAATGAGCGGAATCATGCTCTCGCCACCTTCGAGACCAAAGCGCTTCTGACCCACGTAGCGGGTGTGCAAATAGCGTTCAATGCCCTCGGCCGCCGTCAGCTGACGGAGCAACGCCTCTTTGCGCGGCGCGTCGAGGGTTTCCCCTATCTGTTCGATCTCGAAGCGCTCGCGCAGCCACAGCCGCTCGGCCGTATTGCTGATGTGCGAAAACTCGGCGCCAATGGTGCCGCCGTAGATGGTCTTGAGCTTGGCGTAGATCTCGCGCAGCGGCATGCGGTCGGTGCCTGCGAGATCAGCCGTCAGATATTCAGTATCCAGATCCGCATCGGTCAAGCCGTGGAAGCCCGGCGTTAAATCGGGGGCGGACGGTGGCTTGGCCATGCCCAGCGGATCGAGAGACGCCTGCAAATAGCCGTGCAGACGGTAATTATTAATCAGGCGCAGCACCGCCGCCTGCTTCTCAAGATCGGTATCGAGCGCCGGCGCAGACGCCTGGGGCGTGCGGCGACCGCGCGCGACCAAAGCCTCGCGTATTGGGCCGTGCGCCACATCGGACATGGCGCCGTCAGTCAGCGTCCGAAAATACTCGGCCCAGGATGGATCAACCGACCCCGGGTTCTCGAGATAACGCTCGTACAGCATTTCAACGGCCGCGGCATTCGATCCAAACAAGGGGCTCGACGCGTAGCGGGATTCCAGGTATTCACTCATGAGGATAGCTGCCAGGGCACTAGGGCCATTAGAACAAGGGCCATAGGGACGGGCCGATTCAACCGTGACGACGGGGGCAATAAAAACACGCGTATTGATCCAAAATCTGCGATGCGGCGGTAGTTTAGCCCATGGCGCGGGCTGAAGGAATGAGGTTCGACAAAATTTGCATCCGCTGTGATAATGCACTGAGTGGCACACAGCCAATCTACGATCTGACCCACCGTTCTTCCCTTTTTGCAGGAGTTTTTTTCATGACTAAGCCGCTTTCCTCGATTATTGGCGCCATCGCCGCCACACTCGCGCTGGCCCTTGGTGGCTGCGCTCAAGACACCGATGCCGCAAGCACTGACGCCGCCTCCGCGACCGCCGCGCAGGCTGTCGCCGCAGTGGCCGCCGCTGGCCTCGACTTTGGTACCACCCCAGCAGGCCAGTATGCGGTTGAAAAAACCCACGCCTACATCACGTTTTCGTATGATCATCAGGGCTATTCGAAACCTTATCTGCGCTTTCGCTCCTTTGACGGCACTCTGGATCTCGATCCCGCGGATCTGTCCAAAAGTCAGGTCAATGTCACGATTGATACCAATAGCATCGACAGCGGCGTGGATATCTTTGACGAACATTTGCGCGGGGACGGCTTTTTCGACGTTGAAAATCACCCAACCGCCACGTTTGCCAGCACCTCATTCGCGCCAAATGCCAATGGCGGCACCCTGACGGGTGATCTGACGATGAAAGGCATCACCAAGCCGGTGACGCTGGATGTCACCTTTAACAAGGCCGGGCAGAATTTCCGCAGCAAGGTCCCGCAGGTGGGTTTTTCCGCGCGCGGCGAAATCATGCGTTCTGAGTGGGATCTGGGCAAATACGCGCCATCTGTCGGTGACGCGGTCACGCTGATCATCGAAGCCGACACCGGTGATGTCATCACCGAGACGGACGAAACCAAT
>CAYGSQ010000222.1:0-6110 GCA_964352435.1 uncultured Gammaproteobacteria bacterium
GCTGGCGGGCATCGGCGCGACGAATCCGCTGGACACCGATACCGACGACGGTGGCGCACGTGACGGCACGGAAGTGTTCATTGACGGCACCGACCCGACCAGCGGTAACGATGGCGACGACGTGGGCCCGGACAGCGACAATGATGGATTGAGTGACGCACTGGAAGCGACCCTCGGTACCGATCCAAATGATGCGGACAGCGATGACGATGGCATCACGGATGGTCACGAGTTGGGCGACGATGGCGTGCTGGATGCGGGCGATACCAACCCGCTCGACAGCGACAGCGATGACGACGGCTTGTCTGACGGTGTGGAAGTGGATGGAGCGGACGGCTTGCCCGGTTCCGGTGACGAAACGAATCCAACGTTGGTCGATACCGACGGTGACGGTTTGAGCGATGGCCTCGAGTCGGGTGTCACGACACCCCTGGCGGGCGGCACCAGCGACGGTGCTGCGGTAGTCTTCACCGGCACGGACGCCAACGCAGGTACGTTTGTTGCAGATTCGCAGCCGACCACCACGACCAACCCCGCAGACCCCGATAGCGACAACGACGGTCTGCAACATGGCGTCGAAGATGCAAACGGTGATGGAGCAACTGGCGCGGTCACGATTGGCGCGACGGGTTCGAGCGGCATTGGCGAAACCGATCCCAACAATGCAGACAGCGATAGCGATGGCTTGAGCGATGGCAATGAGGTGAACGCGACCGGTCCACTGTTTGGCCTCGGGTCGACCGATCCGCTGGACTCCGACTCAGATGATGGCGGGGTAGCGGACGGGACCGAAGCGCTCGATGACGGCACTAATCCGGTTAGCGGCAATCAAGTTGACGACGCCATCGACAGCGACGGCGACGGGGTGAATGACGGCATGGACAGCGCGCCGATGGATGCGTGTGACCCGGCTGTTCCTTCGCCGACCTGCCCGGATACGGACGGCGACGGTGCTCCCGACTTTGGCACACTCACGGCCTCGTTGGTGGTTGAACCCGACGCGGCATCGGATACCGATCCGTGCATGCCGAGCGATCGCGTGACCGCGTGCGATACCGACAGCGACGGTGTGCCTGACGGCATCGAAGTGGAAAACGGGACCGATCCCATGGATCCGGACACCGACGGTGACGGGATTCCGGATGGCGCCGAAAATGCGGATGTCGATGGCGATGGCACCAACGACGGTGCGGACATCGATTCGGATAACGACGGCATCCCCGATAGCGTGGAAGCCGGCCCGGACCCCCTTAACCCGGTCGATACAGACAACGACGGAACGCCCGACGTGGCCGATCGCGATAGCGATGGCGACGGCGTGCCCGACGCGCTGGAAGGCGGTGCGGATACGGACGGTGACGGTACGCCCGACTACCTGGATCGCGACAGCGACAACGACGGTCTGCCCGATACGTTCGAAGCGCAGTTGCTGCTGCGACTCGACACCGACGGCGACGGCATCGTCGATCGCTTCGATGTCGGCACGACCGGCGGCATAGATGCCAACAACGACGGCGTGGACGATGCCATCGGTGCGCGCGACACGGACGGCGACGGCGTGCCCGACAATCTCGATCCTGATGCGGACAATGACGGCATTCCCGATACAGTCGAGGCCAATCTTGATCCAACGATGGATGGCGACGGTGATCAGGTGAATGACGCCTTTGATGTGGACATCACGCTGGGTGCTGACGCCAACATGGACGGCGTGGACGATGGCGCAGTCGTGACCGATACCGACGGCGACGGCGTACCCGACTACCTTGATCTCGACAGCGACAACGACGGTCTGGTCGATGCAGTCGAAGCCGGTGGCATGGACGAGGATGGCGATGGCCTCATCGACAATGCCGCAACGCTGCAGGGCACGCTCACGGTGCCGCCAGACACCGACAACGATGGCGACGATGACTATCGCGACGTCGATTCGGACAACGATGGAACCTTCGATATCGCAGGCTCTGCGTTTGCCAGTCTTGATATTGACGGTGACGGCAAGATCGATGCACCTGTCGATGGTGACGGTGACGGCATTGCGGATACGGCCGACGCGTTCGTGGGCTTTGGCACCGCGCGTGATGCGGATCGCGACGGCATTCTCGATAGTGTCGAGGGCACGCAGGATACCGATGGCGATGGTCTGGCAGATTTTGAAGATACCGATAGTGATAACGACGGCATCCCCGATGCCACGGAGGCGATAGACGTGAATAACCCGGCGGATACCGACGGCGACGGCACGCCTGATTACCGTGACACTGACAGCGATAACGACGGCATCGACGACGCGCTTGAGGGCAACAACGACTTCAACAACAACGGTGTGCCGGACTACCGCGAACGTGAGGGCCAGCTGGAAACGGCGGTCGAGGGCTTCGGTGGCGGTGGTCGTCTGGCGCCGTTCAGTCTCGTGGTCATTGGTTTGTTGTGGTGGTCACGACGCCGACGCAGTGCGGGCGTTGCGGCGGCCCTGATGTGTACGGCGCTGGTGGTGGGCGTGTGGCAGGCACCGAGTGCGAGTGCTGCGGGCGCATGTCCGCTTGGTACCACGCAAGAGGGCGTCGCCGAGGGGCGCTATGAACTGGCCGACTGCTGGTATGCGGCACTGGGTTTTGGTTACTCCTACGTGTCGCCGGATGAGGCGGCACAGAACTTCGTACACAATGCGGCCGACAATCATGACGGCGGCTTCGCGCTGTTTGCCGGCAAACACTTCTCGCCACACTGGTTTGGCGAATTGCGCTACGCGAGCCTGGGTGAAGCCGGTTTGACGAATCGCAACCCGGCTATCGCCGCGGCGTTTCCCGACGCGGCCATCGATTACCGTGTGCCCTCGTTGATGGGCGGCTATCGACTGTGGCCCGAACGGGACTTCTCGCCGTTTGCCAAAGTGGGCGTTTCATTTATCAGCAACAGTGCGTCGGGCGCGCCGATTGATTTTGAAAAACAAACGGGCGTGCAGCTCGCGTTTGGCGGTGGTGTGGATTACGACCTGCCGGGCAACGCCTGGTTTGTGCGCGGCGACGTCGACTTCTACGATCGCGATGCGTGGTTTGCTGGTGTGTTTATCGGACGCTCTTTTGGTGAGCGGGCCGGTGCTGCGCGCTTGCCTGTGACTGCACAGCCCGAGCCGGAGACGCCTGTGGCACCGATTGTGATCGATCGCTCGAGGCTCGACACGGACGATGATGGCGTGCGCGATTCAAGCGATCGCTGTCCGCGGACGCCGGCGGGCACCTTGGTGAATACCAACGGCTGCAATCGGGACCGTGACGGGGATGGGATACTCAATGTTCCAGATGAATGTCCCGATTCCAAACCCGGCGCTGTCGTTGATGCGGTCGGCTGTGAGCGCACGCTGGACTATGACTGGCCAACGGTGCGGTTCGCCTACAAGTCAGACAATCTGACGGACGACTCGGTGGTCAAGCTCAATCAGGCTGCGGCGTGGCTGATCGAACACCCTGAGGTGCAGGTTGAACTGGGGGGGCATACCGACACGGTAGGGGGGCAGCGTTACAACCAGCCGCTCTCACAGCGACGTGCGCGTCAGGTGTTGGAATTCCTGGTGCAACGCGGCGTGCCCCGCGGTGCGTTGAGTGCGACGGGTTACGGCCAGCTGCAACCCATCGCCTCCAACGAGACCGAGGAGGGCCGCGCGCTGAATCGGCGGGTCGAGTTGCGGCGCGTTGGTATCGATCAAAACGTTGGTAGCAAGCTTGGGCCTGTTACATCCGGCGACAACGCACAAATTGGCGTCATCCGGTTTGCTTACAAATCGGAACGCTTGTCGCAGGACTCGACGCAGATTCTGGATGACCTGGCGCTGGTGCTGGCATCAAGACCCACGGCGCTGGTGGAAGTTGCGGGCTATACGGACAGTGTGGGCGGTACTCGTTACAACACGGGATTGTCGGAGGACCGGGCGCAGGTCGTCGCCAACTATCTGCTGGCACGCGGCGTCCCGCCGCACAAGCTACAGGTGACCGGCTATGGGCCACGTGACCCGATTGCGAGCAACCGCACGGATCAGGGGCGCGCGTTAAATCGACGTGTGGTGGTGCGCTGGCTGCGTGAGTGAAGGTTGTCGGCATCGCTGTGAACAAAAAAAGGCCCGCGTTGAGCGGGCCTTTTTTTGGTATCGGATAATCTGGTGGGGTGGCTAGCCTGGGGCCAGGAACCGCAACGCAGCCAGAGTGAACAATGGTAAGGCCCCGAATTTACCGAGCGGGCCACACTAGGGACAGGAATCGGCGCCGGTCACATCGTCGCGATTACGCACCATGGGCCGTCCGGTCGGCGCGACGGTGAGAACGCGTGCGCCGTAGTTTCCGGCGGGGCCGCAGAACAGTAAATCACCGGATACGGTGCCGCCGCCAACGGCGCGGGTGAAGCCCGATGCGTTAAACGAAAAGCCGTTTGGCATATCGGATGAGGTGACATCGATGTTGTCGGGCAACCACTTCAAGTTCTGAATGACGACATCGCCGGAGCCTGTGTCTATGCTCAGGTCGTTGGCGGTGTTGACGAATACGGCGATACTGTCGCCGGCGCCATCACACGCGGGGTCGACGCCTGCGCTACCGGTGGCGCGACATACGGTTACCCGTGCGCGTCGCTTTACGGCTTCGGAACGTCCTGCGTACAGCGCGCCAACCATGGTGTTGGTTGCGCTGGTCATTTCGCTGGCGCGAATCGTATTGACAAAACTGGGGACGCCGACGGTCACGAGGATCGCGCCGACCGCTACCGTCATCATCAATTCAAGAATGGTAAAGCCGTGTTGGTGTTTCATGCGACAAGTTTACGGGGGCATCGTAGAATGCTCCGAGACCATGTTCACAAAATGATCAGTGCTGTGGTTTCTTATGACAAAGCTACGCGTGAAAAATGTGAATTTGTGCGTGTTTGGGGGTTATGTTATTCGTCATAAGTTGTTTGTTTTTGTCGTGATTTTTAGTGGTTATTTTTGTGGTGTTGAGTTTTGAGTTGGCGGGGTTTGGCTTGACAGTTGGCCGGCCGGGCCTTGCGCCGCTGCGCGGTGTGGACAGACTTTTCGCTTAGCTTCGAATGCGCGAAAAGCCTGTCCACACCGCGCAGCGGCCCAGGCCCTCGTTCAATGGTGATGGCTTGGCGTACAGGTCTTGTTCGACTTGCGTGCGCCATTTTCCAGCATTGCGTTGCTTTCCTATGGCGCGCAGCTTGCAGTAGCGCTTGGACCCGGGGTGCCGAAAAAGAGCGTGCGCAAAATACCCAGATCGACAACTGCAACAATGCCGTCGCCGTTCAGATCGGCCTGAGTACCGGGCTGAAAAAACAGCGTTCGGAATATGCCGAGGTCAGCCACGTTGACGATGCAGTCGTTGTTGAAGTCCGCGTCACACGCGTTGCCAAAGCCGTCTTCATCGGTGTCTAGTTGCGACGAGTTACTGGTCAGGATGCAGTTGTCTTCTTCGTCAAAAATGCCATCCCCATCCGAATCAAGCGGCTGCGTGCGCAGTGCCACGTTGTCTACCTGCGCGAACCAGCCGTAGGTGGCTCGGTAATAAAAGCACAGATAGGCCTCGCTCTCGGAGCTGTGGCCTGACAAATCGACTGACAGCGGAACGGCCTGTGACAATGCCAACGTCGTATCCAAATGATCAAGCACGTCGCCCAGTGAATCGTAGTCGCCAAGCGTTTGGGGAGTGGGTGCGGCGGTGCCTATGAGTACCTGCAGAAAATCATCGTCAAAATCATCCGTCGGGTCATTGGGCGTGCCGTTGTTGTTAAGGGTGTTGTCAGCCGCCTGATAGTTCACCAGGAAACTGAGTACGGGTAGCGGCACGGCGCTTAAATCGTTGGCGGGCGTACAAAGATAGGAATCCATTTCCAAAGGACTGCCACCCGCGTCGACATCCGCCTGACCGGTTGCGTCAGAGTCCGCGCAAGCCGCGAGGCCGCCACCGCCGGTAACGTTGTTGCCGACAACGTTAGCTGTCCAGTTCTGGCTGGCGCATATCCCGTCGTTGGACATACCCCAACCGTCGGCGACATTCGGGCCCACGTTGACCACCGTCCAGTCGCCCGGGATGCCGGCTTCGAACTGCTGCGGGATGGTGCTTGCT
>CAYGSQ010000223.1:0-6107 GCA_964352435.1 uncultured Gammaproteobacteria bacterium
GGTCAATATGGTGTGCTGCTCCGAGCGGGCCGTGACGATCTCGACGCCCATGTGCACAGCGAGATCGCCTGCCTGGTGTTTTTCCGTGGACCGGTGATCGATCTGCACCTTGCCCTGATTGTGGAAAATAGCGCGCCACGATGCCAGAACGAAACGGTACCCGTGGATTTCATCGGCCAAAGGGTGAATGCACGAAACGCTCTCACTGGCTAGCCAGACCTCGGTCATCAGATCGATGTCGGCGTGTGAAAACGCACGATAGTAGGCGGCTTCGGCCTCGTCGGGTGTCGCAAACACCTCAGCGAGCGACAAGGTAGGAGAGAGTTTTCATAGGCGACGTGTCATCCTGACTTCAAGGTTTGTTGGAAACATCCTACAATCCGCGGCGCCTGCAACGCGAATTATTTCAAGAGACTATGCATGACTGATTCCAGCCCATCGTGGCACCGTGTCGCCAATCGCAATGAAATTGCGGACCCCGGTTCGCGCGGCTTTCAGATAGAAACCGAAGGTATGCCCGTATTTGGCTTTGTGGTGCTGCGCGATGGTCAGCTGCACGGCTATGAAAATGTCTGTCCCCATGCCGGGCGCATGCTCAACTGGGGGCCGCATCGCTTTTTGACCAAAGACGACAGCATGATCATGTGTGCGGCGCACGGCGCGGTATTTGATATTGGTAGTGGTGAGTGCGCGGCGGGGCCATGTATGGGTGAGAGCCTGCGCACGATCCCTGTGCGCGAGACAGACGGGCACATTGAGGCCGACGTATCGGGCCTCAGCCTGTTTTAGGTTGCTCGGGCGCTAGGCGTCCGACTGCTCGAAAAAGCTGATTGGATCGTCCCAGGTCTGGGTGACCAAATCGTCGAGTTTCTCGTCGTACTGGTTGTCCTGCAGATCGAGTGAGCCTGAATAGTCTTCAGGCGCTTCTACTTTTTGGATAAACGCGGTGTCCCAGGCTTCGCGATCGAGCTCATCGACGGTGCCGTCGAAAAACTGCAGTTCGACCGTGCGCGCTTTGTCATCGAGCGCGACCACCTCGAATATGTCGCGTCCGGGGCGCTGATACCAGCGACCGACGATGGGTGTGACTTTTTGCATTGGCCGTATCCCTTTGCTCATTGCGCTAGTATCATACGCCGCGATCCGATCACCCGGCACGCTGGTTTACCCGTATGTTTTGCCGGAATTGACGTACCCTTACTCCATTCACCTAAGGCAACTGCCGCAACGTGTTGATCCATTGAGCCATCGTGTTAGCTGAACTCGCAAAATATTTTTTCGTACTGTTCGTCGTTGTCGAGCCCGTGTCGCTCGTGCCGATGTTCGCCGCGCTGACCGCCGACGGTGATGCGTCCTATCGGCGACGCGTTGCGTTAAAAGCATCGCTCTTGTCCGGCATCATTCTGATCGGCTTTGCGCTGGGCGGGCAGTGGTTGCTGCAGTATCTGGGCATCAGTGTCGCCGCCTTCAAGATTGGCGGGGGCGTACTGTTGTTGTTGCTGTCAATCGACATGGTGTTTGCGCGGCGCAGCGGCATGCGTTCGACCACGGTGCGCGAGCAGGACGAAGCGCGGCTGCGCGAGGACATCAGTGTGTTTCCGCTGGCGTTTCCGTTGATCGCCGGCCCGGGCGCAATGGCGACGCTGGTGCTGATCGCCGGTGAGACCAGCGGTAACCCGACACTGTTTACCGGCCTGATCGGCATCGTCGTGGCGCTGATGCTGATCGTGTTGCTGCTGCTGCTACTGTCGGGTCAGGTGATGCGTGTGCTCGGTGTCACCGGGGCCAACATGGTCAGCCGTATTTTCGGCGTTATCCTGGTCGCCATGGCGATTCAGTACGTGGTTGACGGCATCAAGGCCGCGTTCAACCTACCGCTTTAGAAACTTCAGATCCCACACGCCGTGGCCGCGACGTCGGCCGCGTAACTCAAAACGTGTGTGTGGGCGCTCGTCCGGGCGCGCGACGGCCCCTGACGCCAGATCCGTGCCGCCTGCGAGGTTGTCAAAACCGCCGAACGCCAACACGGTTTCAAGCATGTGCTGTGCGTAGGGCTCCCAGTCGGTGGCCATGTGCAGCATACCGTCCACTTTCAAAACGCGCTGCACCTGGTCCAGAAACGGGGCTTGCACAATGCGGCGTTTATGGTGGCGCTTCTTGGGCCACGGATCGGGAAAATACAGATTGACGCGGTCGAGGCTCGCGTCGCTCAAAGACGACTGTAAAACCTCCATCGCATCGTGATGCATCATGCGCACGTTAACGATGCCGCGTGCGCCAATCTCGCGTAGCGCGTGTCCAACGCCCGGCGTATGCACCTCGATGCCCAGAAAGTCCTCATCGGGTGTTGAGTGGGCCATCTGTACGATGGCGTCGCCGTTGCCGGTGCCAATTTCCAGAACACGTGGTGCTTGACGACCGAAGACCGCGTTCAGGTCCAATGGCTCGCCGTCGTAGGTGACACCATACTGCGGCCAGTAGGTATCGATGGCGCGCTGTTGACCGGGCGTCAGGCGGCCTTCGCGGCGGACGAAACTGCGAATGGTCTTGTAGTACGGGGCGTCGGGTTCCACGGGAGGGTGTCCAATTGTGTAGGAGAAATCAGTGGCTTGAGGCCAAAAGGAACGCGAGTTTACACCATTGGGGGTCGATTCAGGTTCGGTTCAGGGGTGGCGGGCTTTAATAGCGCCATGTTCAACAGATACCCATTGGCGGAGATGACCATGCGTACCCTAACTGCCCGCCGGGCGACCCGGCTTTTTTATATTGACGTTGCTGCGGTAATCATCGCACTGGTCGCGTTTGCTGGTGTTGCGAGCGCGCAGGAAACCTCGTCATCCACGACCACCGACGTGACGGCAACGTCGCCTGTGACATCGGCCATCAACACGACCCGGCGCAGCTTTAGCGTCGAGGGCTACAAGGGTCGTGCACTCGGCCCCGTACAACCCAAATCTCGCACCTTGCCCCAAACCAAGCAACGTCTCGACGTGGCGCGTAACGCAGACAGCGGCTTTTACGTGTTCGACGGTTTTGCCGAGGTCTATTTTGACGACGATGGCGACGGCTTCTTCTACGGCCTGGACGTGTTCTTTGACGTCGATACCGACTTTGTCACGGCCAATGTTTACGCCGCGCTGTACCTGAGCCTCAACGGCGGCCCGTGGGAGCTGTACTACACCACCGATGACTTTCGGGTGGACGGTGCCGTGGCGGATGACGAATACGTCGTCGAGACCGAGCTCTTTGAGGGCTATCCCACCGACTTCTACGATGTGCTGGTCGAGATCTACGACGCCGACTTTGGCGACTTTGTGGCCGAGTATGGCCCGGCCGACAACTCGGCGCTGTCAGTCCTGCCGCTGGAAGACCAGCTCAAGGACACGCCGATTGCCACTGGCGGTGGCTTCGTTGTGGTCGACAATGGCGGCGGTGGCGCCATGGGTCTGGCGCTGGCGGGTCTTGGTCTGCTTATGCTGGGTCGTCGGCGCAAATGACCGGATGCCGGTGGTTCTCGCGCCGCCGCTGATGCAAAGAAATGTGAAGCGCCCGCCCCGGGCGCTTTGTTTTTTGGGGCAAAAAAAAATGCCCTGTCTTTTCAGAGCAGGGCACAGAGGGGGAGACGGTTGGTCAGGTCCGCCTTGGCACACTCATCATGTAGAATGAGCGCAGGCGGCAGCGGCGAGTCGAGGGAGGCTCGCGCTACCAGGGGAAATAGTTAGTTCACATCCCAGTTTTCTTTCACTTTCTCGCACCAGTCTTTGTAGTCGTCCCAGTTTGAGATCGGCAAATCACTGAGATCACGAGGCACGGCAAGCGGTTCTGCCTGCGGGCGGTTCTCGCCATTCTCACGCGAGCCAGGTGAGATCAGGGGTTTGAATTCGTTCATGCTGTTCATGCTGTTCGTGCTCCGGGGCAATGTGTTCGGCGATGTGTGTACGTTACGTAGTTTCGACAACCTGCGCAGTTAACTGGTTCACAGCCTTCAGCTTTTTCCCGGACATAACGCGACGTTATTGTTAGATAGAATGCATTTCGCGGCTTATTGTTTAGTTGCGGCGAACGCAGTTCACACTTATTTGTCTGTAATCAGGTAACAGGACTACTCGATACACATCATGAAATTACTCGTAAAGATTTTGGTTGGTTTATTCGTCGGCGCACTGGTTTTACTGCTGGGCATCGGCGCGTTTTTCCGGTTCTTTTTCGACCCCAACGACATTCGCGCCAACATCGAAAGTGCGGTGGCCAAGCAAACCGGGCGCTCGCTCGCGATTGAGGGCGATCTCGAGCTGCAGTACTTCCCGTGGGTTGGCATGAGCATCGGCCGCACGCGTTTGGGCGAAGACCCCGCGTTTGGCGACGGTGACTTTGTGGTGTTCGACAGCGCCAGTGCCCGGGTCAAGGTGCTGCCGCTTTTGAGCAAGCGGATTGAAGTAGACCGGCTGAGCATCGCCGGACTCAACGTCAATCTGATCCGCGACGCCCAGGGCAACGACAACTGGGCGACGTTGATCACGAATGACGGTGCGGCCACCGCGCCGGAACAAGCCGATGGCGCATCTTCGTCGTTTAGCACCCAGAAAATTGGCGGGCTCAATGTGAGCAATGCTGCTGTGGTGGTCGTTGATCGCCAGGCGGGTCAGCGTATCGCGCTGTCCAACGTCAACGCATCCACCGGGGCGATCGGTGGCGGCGATACGGCGGTGGAGCTTACCGCAGAGTTTGATGTCGAGGTCGACGAGCCGCAGTTGAGCGCCCACGTGCTGCTGTCGGGTGACGCGCGCAAGGATGGCGACACCATCCGTGTGGCCGATCCGCGATTGACCGTATCGGGCGATCAGCAGGTCCTGAGCGACGACCTGCGTTTTGATACGTTCTCGCTGACCGTTGAGGCGCCCTCGATGGCCGCGTCCGCCACCACCATCAATGTGCCGACGCCGCTGATCACGCTCAGTGCCCGCGGTGGCGACACGCTGCGCGTGGTGGATGCCAAATTCAGCGCCAAGGCGCTGGATATGGACGTAGCAGGCGATCGCGTTGTGCTGCCAAACGTTGAGCTGGATTTGGCGGCGCAGGGCAGCATGCTGCCGGCGGATGTCGACATGACACTTGCCGCCGCGCGGCTGGAAGTCTCACCCGGCGCCGAGTCGCTGACGCTGAAAGACTACGCGCTCAACGTGCTGGGCATTGATGCGGCGGGTTCGCTCGAGGCCAGCAACTGGTCGTCCAAACTCAAGGCCAGCGGCCCGATTGATGTCGCACAGTTTTCACTGCGTGATCTGATGGGGCGTATGGATATTCCGGTCGAGACCGCCGACAAAAACGCCATGAGCCGTGCGTCGCTGAGCGGTACGCTGCGGGCCACCGACAACTCGGCGGCCATCGACGGCCTGACCATGAAGCTGGATGACACCACGATCACCGGACGCGCTGGCCTGAGTGATCTGGCGCGCTCCGCACTTGATTTTGATCTGACGATTGATGCCATCAATGCCGACGGCTATCTGGCCCCGACCGCCGCACCGGTTGAGGGGCAGGCGGGCAGTGCGGCCGATGCGGTCGTGTTGCCCGTGGACACGCTGCGTACGTTTGTCGCCAAGGGCGCTCTCAAGATCGGGGCGCTGACCTTTTCGGGTATCGAGTCCACCGACGTCGTCGTGGGGATCAATTCCGACGGCGGGCAGATGCAGATTTATCCGTCAAAGGCGACGCTGTATGGCGGCACCTATTCGGGCAACATCAAGATCGACGCGCGCGGCGCGGAGCCAACGCTCAGCATCAATGAGACCGTGACCGGTATCGATTTCAAGGCCTTTGCCTCTACCGTCATGCCGGATGTGCCCATGAGCGGCCGCTTTACCGGCAACGTCAAGATGACGTCGCGCGGGGCGACGACGGATGCATTGAAAGGCATGTTGAACGGCCGCACCAGTTTCGAGTTTGCCGACGGCTACATTGAAGGCATCGATCTGTGGAACAGCGTGCAGGGTATCGTTGCGCTGGCCGACAAGCAGGTGCCGAGCAAGCCGCCGTCACCGGCGCGCACCAATTTCGAAGAGCTCAAGGGTAGCGGCCAGGTGGCCACCCGCGTCCTGGCGAGCGAG
>CAYGSQ010000224.1:0-566 GCA_964352435.1 uncultured Gammaproteobacteria bacterium
GATGGGGACCGGATGCCTGACGGGTTCGAAGCCAGCGCCGAACTCGACCCGCTCAATGCCAATGATGCGCTGAGCGACGCCGACGGCGACGGCTTTAGCAACCTGGTTGAGTACGAGCGCGGGACCAATCCGCAAAACCCGATGTCATTTCCACCGGCTCGCTCCTGGTCGACGCTGCAGGGCAATCCGCGCCAGTCGGGGCACACCGACACCGTAACGCCCGTCGAGTTTTTCGAAACCCTGTGGACGCGAACGCTCGATACTGACCTCAAGACCCAATTCGTCGCCGCACGCCGCGATCTCGTATTTGCCCAGACCGCCTTCAACCCGCAACTGGGTCAGCAGCGCCAGGTGATCAGCCTGAGCCTGGCCGACGGCACCCAAAACTGGACACGCGACATTGTCGATGTGGCGAGTGCTGACGCCGTGCACTTATCGGACACGTTGTTGCACGTGCCCGTTGCAAGCTTTGGTCCCGGTGGTTCCTCGGTTCTGGGATTGGATCCCGCGTCCGGTGCAACGGTGAACGTCGCTGCACGCGCCGCCAGCGAACTCTATTCGGCTAT
>CAYGSQ010000224.1:576-6107 GCA_964352435.1 uncultured Gammaproteobacteria bacterium
CCGATGCTGATCGCCGGTTTGCGTTTGAAATCGATAGCCTGGTCAGCGTGAACATCGCCGACGGTACGGTTTTGTGGAGTACGGGTGCACCCGACACCGACTTTTTCGCCGCCACCGCACCCGCAACCTTTGGCGGCCGGGTGTTTGTAGCCGATGGGGCAAATTTACACGCCTTCGACCGCAGTACTGGCTTGTGGCTTTGGACCGAGCAGGTCAGCGCTTGCAACGCATTCAATAGCAATGTGGCCATTGATGAAAATGGCCGCGCGGTTTTCTCCCACGCAGATTGTCTGGTCAGTTTCGATTTGGCAACGCGCTCGGTTTTGTGGTCCGTTGACGGTGCTGCGCGGTATCCACGACCGTCCGTGGACGACCAGACGGTCTTCGTAAGCTATGGCAATGCCGTGGTCGCACTCGACGCCACAACCGGTACGCAGCAGTGGCAATGGTCGGTGCCCTCCGGCGTCGTGCAATCGACCAATATGATTTCGACCGTGGGTCAGGTCTTTGTGCCACTTTCCAACGGCGAGACGGTGGCTCTGGATCGCGCAAGTGGTCTGCCGGTCTGGTCCTATCCGGACGCGGGTGACATGGCAATTTCCAACAGTGGGGCGTTGATTATTAATGACAACGACACGCTTAGCGTCATCAATCTCGAAGGCGATACCGATGGCGACGGCATGCCCAACTGGTGGGAACGTTTTAATGGCCTGGACTTTGTCGACGCGAGTGATGCGGATCTGGACGCGGACAATGACGATGTCACGAATCTCGCCGAATTTCTCGCAGGGCTGAATCCAGCCGACGCGGACAGTGACGACGATCAACTGTCCGACGGCCGTGAGTTATACGAATTGAACACTGACCCCCTGAACGCGGACACCGACGGTGACGGCCTGCTCGATGGCATTGAGGTCCTGGTGTACGGATCAGACCCGCTGTTACTAGACAGCGATGGCGATGGCCTTGACGACGGCGCAGAGGTCAACGACTGGGGTACCGACCCGGCCGACCCGTTGAGTATCCCGGAGCATATCGAAAGTTACACCACGTCGTTTGAAACCGGCCTGCCTACTCTTTGGATATCGGATCCGAACGGTGGTGCAGCGTGGCAAGTGAGCGCCGCCGATGCCTCCGATGGCAACTTCAGTCTTATTTCAGAGGTGCCACCCTTTGCACGGGTGGCCGTTGAATGGACCCAGTTTTTTGCCGCCGGCGAATTGACCTTCGATTTGAAAGTGGACGGCAACTTTTGTTGCCCCAGAGTGGATGTCTACGTTGATGATGTCTTGCGCTTGAGCAATGGGCCCGATGCATGGGAACGCTTCGGCTTTGCGGTGCCACGCGGACTGCACACCATTCGTTTCGCATTGACCAACAGTGGTCACAATCGACGTGTCATGCTCGATAACGTTGAATATCGGGTACCAGGTCCGTTTGCCGGAAGTACGCGTCAAATTTTGATGGCCCACGAAAACACACTGGCGCAGTACAGTATCGATGGCACCATTACGCGTTATCCCGTGCAGATTCCTGGCGCGGTCAATGCCAGCAATGTCATCGTTACCGACCAGCATAAAGTAGTGCTTTATGATGCGCCGCGTCTGCACATTCTCGATCCGGTCAGCGGCGCGTTTTCCTTGACCGAAGTGCCGGGCTGGGTCGCGCCTGAGGGGCCGTCTGTCGCCGCACTGGATAGTCGGGGCGACTACATTTACGCCGCCGACTACGGGGAGCAGGGGGGGCTGCTGCGCTTTACGCCCAACGGCGTGTATGTCGATACCATCCTCACGGGCACCACCTATGGCGACCTGGCGCTACCCGACGACGGCTTCCTGTACGGCTGGGCAGGCGGCGGGCGCGGCTTCCATAAGGTTGATCTGACGACGCTGAATATTCTCAGTGAGATGCCCTTGAATACTGCGCCAAGAAAGATCGCGGTCGTGGGTGAACAAAACAGGGTTTTGGGACTCATCAACCCGCGCCGCATTGCCGGTTACAATCCGACGGGCTTGCGCAACTTCACCTATGCGCCACCTCAGTCAGGCATTGCGCGAGACTTGAACGTGATGCTGGATGGAACGTTCGTGACCGGCGGTTACAGTCCCATTGTCAGTTTGGTCGACGCGAATTTCGAGAACTACAGCGAATTTAGTGTGGTGACCACAACCTACGGCTCGCCGGTTGCGCTTGGTGTGATGGAACGCGTGGGCGTGGACACCGATAGCGACGGCATGCCGGACTGGTGGGAGACGCAAAATGGTCTCGCGGTGGATAACGCGGCGGACGCCACCGGCGACGCCGACGCCGACGGCCTGTCGAATATTGCTGAATTCCGCCTCGGCTCGATATCGAGCAACCCGGATACCGATGGCGATGGGCTAAGCGACGGGGATGAGTGGCTCCTCCATGCCAGCAATCCTTTCAACCCCGATTCCGATGGCGACGGCCTCAATGATTTTGTTGAAGTAACTACCTACGGTACCGACCCCTTGCAGAGCGATTCCGATGGCGACGGACTCGACGATTTCACCGAGGCGTTCGAGACCGGCACCGATCCAACGTTGGCCGACACGGACGGAGACTCGATCAACGATCTGGACGAACTGAACAACGGTTTGAATCCCAACGATGCAAGCGACGCGTTGGCCGACCCCGACGGTGACGGCCTGGGCAACATTGATGAATTGCTCGCGGGTTCGCAGATTGGCAATGCAGACAGCGACGATGACGGCTTGAGCGACGGCGACGAAGTAAATATTCACGGCACAAGTCCCGTACTGGCAGACACGGATGACGATCGCCTGCCGGACGGGCTCGAGTTGGCGGCGGGTTTTGATCCGGTTGCGACAGACGACGGACCCGGGGACGCAGATGCAGACGGGTTCTCAAATCTGGTCGAGTTTTTCGCCAACTCGGATATGCTCAATGTGGCCTCGACGCCAACAGTCGAACCGTGGACCGGCTATCAGGGTGGGGCGACGCATTCCGCCTATCTGCCCGTGCAGCTCGATATTTCGCAGCTCACACCCCTTTGGTCACAGCCTTTGCCAGACATGATCCTGGGCCGGCCCTTTGACCAAGTGGCGATCCGCGGCGCCCGCGCCATTGCCATTGCGCGGCGGGCCGCCGATAGCGCGGATACGGTTTTGTCGCTCAATACGTTTACAGGCGACGTACAGTGGACACAGGCCCTCGAACTGCGTGGTTTCGATGCGACAACCGCCGCGATCGGCCAGCGCTCCGTATTTGTCCAAACCCACGGCTATCGCGGCCGTCTGATTGAGCTCGACGCAACGCGTGGTGCGCTCATCCGGGATGACTTCGAAGCATCAATTGGTGGCCGCATATTGTCACCGGTAACCAGCGAAGACGCGGTACTTGTCTATGACGAGAGTAACCGTCTACGTCGGTATTCACAGGTTACCGGTGAGCTTATGTGGCAATCGGTGCCGTTGTCCATACCGCCGGCCAGCGCGCCCGCGCTCAACGACGAATTGGTTTACGTCGTGGTCGGCGGCGAGTTCGGGCTGCCGGAGGGTCTCGCGGCGCTCGACTATGCCACCGGCAATATTGCCTGGACGATTGCCGACGACATCATTCGATTCCCCGGGTCCTACCTCAACGCGGCGCCCGTGGTGGGCGGCGACGATCGCATTTACATGCGCGGCGTAGAGCGGGTGGCGGCCTACGATGCCCAGCGCCGCACCGTTGTATGGTCCAGCGAACGCGCGGTCGCCGGTATGCCGGTGTTTGCAAACGGCGTACTGTTTGTCGTGTCGGGCGTAGATCTGCTGGCACTCGATTCGCGTGACGGCAACATCCTGTGGTCCTGGCGCGCCGACGAACCACTCAACGGGACCATTCTGGCGACGATTGACCATGTGTTTGTCAGTACGACGCAGCAGACGTTTGCCATTAATGTGAACACGCAGACCGTAGACTGGTCGCATGCATCCGCGGGTCGCTTTGCGCTAGGCGATTCAGGCGTCTTATTGCTGTCGGCTGATAACGGCGAACTGCAGGCATTCAAGACTTACGCCGATGAAGATGCGGACGGCATTGCCGATGACTGGGAACGTGCGAATGGACTCGACCCACTGGTGGCCGAAGACGCTGTAGGTGATGTCGACAATGACGGTCTCAACAACCTCGAAGAATTCTGGAATCAGCTCGATCCGAATGACAGTGACAGTGATGACGATACGCTGACCGACGGGCAGGAACTCAACGTTTACAATACGGACCCGCGCGCTGCAGACACCGATCGCGACGGGCTGAGCGATGGCGAAGAAATTACCAGCTATGACACAAACCCGTTGTCCGCTGACAGCGACGACGATGGCTTGACCGACCTGGATGAGGTACAGCTGCACCTGACGAATCCGAATGTCGCCGACACAGACGGAGACGGCGCGCTTGACGCGTGGGAGATCGAATTTGACAGCGATGCAAACCAGAGCGCGTCGCGGCCGCAGACGTTGGCGTTGCAACGCGATTCGTTTGAAAGCAGCAGTCTGAGCAACTGGGTGACTTCGCCCGACGCGAGCGCTGGGTGGGCGATTGCGACAGACCCGGAGGCCTACGTCGGCAATCAATCGTTGATGTCCACGATCGCTCCGGCGGGTACTACATCATCCATTCGTTTACGCGGCTTCTTTGAGGAGGGCGCGCTGTCGTTCCTGGCGCGCTCGGGAAGTTGCAGCAGCAGCCTGTCGGTCGTCGTTGACGGTGAGCACATCACCGGGTTTTCTCAAACCTATTGGCGGCGGGTTGTGTTGCCCATGAGCTACGGACCACACACGATTGAGCTGTCGGTCAACTGGTATTGCCAAGCGGATGCGACGGCACGACGCAGCGCCATTGACCTGATGCGCATCACCGGTCCCGATGCCGATCTCGACGGCATCCCTGACGCGCGGGAACTTGAATTCGCACTGGATCCGATGGACGCGGCCGATGCACGCGAGGACATCGACAACGACCAGCTAAGCAACGTCGAGGAATTCGATTTCCAAACATTGGTCGATGTCGCCGATACGGACGCCGACACGATGATCGACGGCTGGGAGGTCAGATATCGGCTCAACCCGCTCAGCGACGACGGTAGCGGCGATCTGGACAACGACACCCTGACAAACAAACGCGAATTTGAATTAGGCACGGCCCCCAACAACACCGACAGCGACTACGACACGATGCCCGACGCGTACGAGGTGCAGGTTGGGCTGGATGCAACACGCTCAAACGCCGGTTGGGATGATGACAATGATGGTTTGACCAATCTCGACGAATTCACCCGCGGTACGCAGCCACTGGATTTCGACACCGATGCGGACGGCATGTGGGATGGCTGGGAGGTTCGCTACGCGTTCGACCCGTTCACCGACGAAAGTGCGGGGGATGCCGATACCGATGCGCTGAGCAACGGTGACGAATTCATCTTGAGCACCAACCCGCGTGCGAGCGATTCGGACAGCGACGGCATGCCTGATGGTTATGAAGTGACGTTCGGGCTCAACGCGTTGACC
>CAYGSQ010000225.1:0-6083 GCA_964352435.1 uncultured Gammaproteobacteria bacterium
CCATTGAGTAACCTACGACAAACTTGATCGCATCGTTGTCGAGACCTTCAGGGCCTGCATCGTCCAGATCGGTGCCGCTGATCATGAAACTAAACCCGTCTTTGGCGATCGAGACGTTGTAATCGCTGTAGCTACCGGGCACGCCGTTAAACGCTTCATTGAAATCGCCGTCGTGGTAGCCGACGTGGAAACCGAGCTCAACGCCCTTGCCAATCTCGGTGGCATAGTCCAGACCAAGATAGTATGCCTGGCCAAAACCAAAGTCCTGTCCCGGGCCTTCATCCGCTTCGGTGTTGGCCAGAATGTTGAGTGATGCGCTGAAGCCGCCAACACTGATCGAACCGTAGATTTCGCCAAAATCGAATTCGGCTTCTTCGTCGTAGTTGTAGTACAGATAGCCGACGTCGTATTCGACGCTGCCGGCAGTACCGCTATAACCGCCGTAGACATCGTGCTCGTAGGAGAAAACGTCGCCCGGTGCGTAGCTGACGTTCGATGCCCATGTGCCGAGATAAAATCCGTTGCCAGCATCGAAGTCGATACCGCCGGAGACCGCCGCGACATTTTCGCTCTGCGTGAGGCCGCGCCAGATGTAGTTGTTGCTGACGGCGGCGTTGCCGGTGAACTCACCCGCAAGGACGGGTGTGGCAAGCGTGAGCAGCGCAAGGGTCATGATGGATCGTTGTGTGAGGGTGGTGTGCATGAGCTTGTGGTTCCTGAGCAAAACAAAAATGAGCGGACGCATCTGCGTCACATCTGGTGCAAAGCAAGAAGCAGGCCAATTATGAAAAATGACGGTAGCTGGCGATCTGCGGGCGGGGTCGAGTGGAGGGATGCACTGTCGGGCACCGTTCCCGGGGCGCGGCGCACCGCAAAAGGGCAGTGAACGGACGCCTCTTCGCACCGGATACAGTCGCCTGCGCGATGGAATTCGTTGGGTCAGGCGGTTGCTTTATAGGGTGCTGGCACCCGCAAGCGCGGGCACCAGAATGTTACGGTTTGTTTCAAAAACGGTTTTCCCGGCCCGCGGGTTTCATGTTCGCTACAATTCGGTCACCCGCTGAGTTAGTATCGCGGGCGTTTACCGCCTTAATATTTATGAGGAAATCGACTATGGCTGAACAAGACAACAAACAGATTGATCGTCGGAAGTTCATGCGACTCGCTGGCGTCGGTTTGGTTACGACCTCGCTTGGCGGCCTGGCGGCTTGCGGCGATTCAGGTAGCAGCAGTGCGCCAGCACCCGCTGCATCAGCGCCTGAGCCAAAACCCGCCGCGCCGATGCCAAAAGCTGAGCCCGCGGCACCCGCTCCGGTTGCACAAGCACCCGCCCCGGCACCTGCGCCGGCTGCAGCAGGTCGTGTCACCGAAGACGACCCCATCGCTCAGTCGCTGGGTTACAAACACAACGCGGCAGAAGTCGATCTGACCAAGCACCCGAAACGCGGTGAAGCCAGCGCGGCCAATGAGTACTGCAAAAACTGCATCCTGTATCAGGGTGGTGCCGACGACGAGTGGGGCCCGTGTTCCATCTTTGCTGGCCGACAGGTCAATGCCAACGGCTGGTGTGCCACCTACGCGCCGAAGAGCTAATCGAACTGGTGGGAGTAGCGTGTGCGGTAGGTTCCGCACGCGCCGCTCCCGCGCGTTTTTAGCGCAAGCGCAGCCACACTTCGGTCACATGCGCGACCAGCGCGCCCAGCAAGCATGCGGCCGTAAGTAGTACTGACCGATCGGCCATCTCACTGGCCAGCGCGCCCATAAGGCACATGCCGGCGGCGCCGTTCCCAAGCGTGATCCACACATTCCGACCATCTTGCCTGCGTGCGAACCAGCGCATCAGCACGATCACCTCAAGCCCGGTGAGCAGCGCGATGATGATCAGCGTGGTGGGTGTGAGAAGTGCGTCAATCAGTGCCATGGTCGGTTTGGTCGCCAAAGGGTGGCGGCTGGCGCTAGCTGCTGAACGGTCCGTTGAGCTGGACGACGCCATAGTTCACGGTGCTGGCAAAAGCCACCCACACCAGATAGGGCAAGACCAGTGCTCCGGCCGGACGTGAGAGTCTGCCGCAAATTACCACCAGCGACAGCACTGATAGCCACAGCACGCCCACTTGCAGCAGCGACCAGTCTGGCCGCTTCATATCAAAGAACAACAAACTCCACAGCAGGTTGAGCGCGGCGTTGATAGCAAATGCGATGATCAGCGTGCGGCGTTGAGCGGATGTGCTGCTGGCGTTCCAGGCAAGCGTGCCCGCCGCGGCACAACACAAGAAAATGGTGGTCCATGCCGGTCCGAACGCCCAGTCGGGCGGCTTCCACGAGGGCTGCGTCAGGTTCTGATACCACGGGCCCAGATCGGTAAGCGCCCCGCCCAGGGCGCCAATGGCGAGGGCTGCGCCCAGCGCAATCGCTGCGCTGGGCCAATATCGACTAATCAATTAGGCGCCAGTCCCATGAGGTGCGCCATGTCCTTGAAGAAGATGCGTATGTGCGCCATTGGCTTCGCCTTGACCAGCTTCTTGTTCATGTACGCTTCCCACGTGAGACGTTGCACGTCGGGGTCACGACAAATGCTGACGAAGCGCTCGCGGCGTTTGTCGCTGGTGTACCAGAAACGCTGCATGATGCCGAGGATGAAAAATACCCGACCATGGAGTTTCATAAACTTCTTGCGGGCGAGTTTCAGGGCTTTGGGATTGCCGGTACGCACGAATTCGTCGACGGCATCCGCCGCAAAGCGCCCACTGATCATGGCGTAGTAGATGCCCTCCCCTGATGCGGGTGCAACGGCGCCCGCGGCATCGCCGGACACCACGATGTTTTTGCCATCGTCCCAGCGACCCAGCGTTTTGAGCGGGATGGGCGCGCCTTCGGTGCGCACGGTTTCCGCATCTTTCAGACCTGCTGATGTGCGCAGTCGCTCTACCGACTGACGCAGTGAAAAGCCCTTTTCTGCGGTGCCCATGCCGACGCTGATTTGTTCACCGTGGGGGAAAACCCAACCGTAGAAGTCGGGTGAGCACACGCCCTGGTAGTAAACGTCGCAGCGTTCGCCGTCAAAACCTTCCGCCGGCTTTTCGGGCTTGCGCACGATTTCGTGGTACGCAAAAACGTTGGGTAATTCCTTGGCGCCAGGGATGCAGTCTTTGGCAACTCTTGATGCCGCGCCGTCGGCCCCGATGATCGCTTTGGCGCGCACGCGAGTGGCTTCGCCGTCGCCGGTATATTCAACAATTGGATCTTCGTGCATATCGTGCAGAATGCGGCGGAAGTTGCCGGTCGCACGAGTCGCGCCCGACGCGGCGGCACGCTCACGCAGCCATTCGTCGAATACCTCGCGATCAACCATGCCAACCCAACCGCCAATCGGCATGTCGACTTCCTTGCCCTTGGGCGAAATCATGCGCGCCGTCGTGACTTTGGCCGCCAGCAGTGATTCGGGAATTTCAAATTCACGCACCAGCTTCGGCGGCACGGCGCCGCCGCAAGGTTTAATACGCCCTGCTTTATCGAGCAGCAGTACTTTGCGGCCTTTTATTGCCAGATCGTTCGCCGCGGTTGCCCCGGTTGGGCCGCCACCAATAATTACAACGTCATAGGTTTCCATGATCCCTTCGCCTTTAGCTTGCAACACTTTGCAGTTCGCTTGCGTGCGCGCGCAGTTTCGCTGCGGCCTCGCGACTCAAACTGATTGCCATGATGGTTGCGCCCAGAAACAGGCCAGCTTGCAGAATGAAAGCCAGCGCATATGCCAGATGCGTGGATGACGTCCACCACATCGTCAAATCTACCGCGACCGTACCCGCGATGCCGCCAAGCCCGAAAGCAATGGCTTGAGCCGCGCCCCACACGCCCATACGGACGCCGTCGCGATTTTCGTGACCTTCGCTGACCAGCATCATCATTGAGCTGATGGCTGCCACGGCGAACAAACCGTTGGCGACGCCCAGAGCGAAGACATTGGCCGCCAGTGGCCAGTTTGTGCTGTGGGACCACGACGCGTACGCCAGTCCCAATAACATGAGTGCCGATCCAACGCAGCCGCCGATCATGCAAATGCGCAGCGGCCGTGGCCGTCCCCGCGCAACGACCGAGCCGATGAAGCCAACTAACAACATGCCAAGCAAAACGCCGCCGTGTTGTATGCCACCCAGCTGGGTTGAGGCGCCGGGCGTCAATTTGAATATCTCGCCGGCGAACGGCTCCAACAACAGATCCTGTGCGCTATAGGCCAACATCGACAGGAACACAAAAAAGCCGAAGCGGCGTGTCTTGCGTTCGCTCATTACGTCGCGCAACGCCTGTGCATAGGGAATCTGTGGCGCGTCGCCCTTCCCCGTATCCGTCACGGTGTCCGGCGCATGGGTTTTCTCAATGCCGCTGATCGCCAGCAAAGTCATCGCCAGGGAAATGATGGACACGGCGGCGGTCAAAACGACGAGCCGCTCCATGCTGAAGGGGTCGAGCAGCGCACCCACCGTGGCGGTTGTGACGATAAAGCCCATGATCATCATGATCCACGTAATAGTGGCCGCTGCCGCACGACGTTCAGGTCGCACAATTTCGGCAAGCAAGACCAGCAGTGACGTGCCGGCTGCGCCGACACCTGCGCCAATCAGAAGGTAGGCGACCAGTGACAAGGCGATGCCTGCGACCGTGGAGACGGTGGCCAACGCGATCGCGGCCGCAGCCAGCGTGCCACCGATGCCGAGCACCGCAACGCCGCCAACAATCCAGGGAGTGCGTCGCCCGCCCTGATCCGAACCGTGACCAAACCGTGGACGCAAAATCTGGATGGCGTAGTGTGCGGCGACTAACAGGCCCGGCAATACGGCGAACAACGATAGTTCGACGACCATTACGCGGTTAAAGGTTGAGGTGGTGAGGACCACAACGGCGCCCAACGCTGTTTGTACCAGTCCCAGTCGGCAAATGCCGAGCCAGCCCAAGCCGCGCGCGTTCATGTCATTAGTACGCCGCGAATAGCGAAGGCGGTGATCATCATGCCGCTAACAAACAGCGTCACACCGGTGGCGTTATACCAGGGTGCCAGTTTCAGCGGGTCGCGGTTGAGTTTTTGCATCAACGCAATCTGCACCACCAGCACGGTCGCGACGGCGGCCGCGTGCAGTGGTTTTTCCATGTAAATGAGCAGGCCAATCACGCCAACCTGGGGCACAGCCATGAACCAGCAGGCCAGACGAGCGGCGGTTTCGGGCCCGTAACGGGCGGGCAGGGAGCGCACGCCCATTTTGCGATCGCCGTTGATCGACTTGAAATCGTTGAGGGTCATGATGCCGTGGGCGCCAGTGCTGTACAGCGCGGCGGCCACAAATGAATGCCAGCTCGGTGTCGCGCCGCTCAGAACGGCCGCAGCGGTCACCCAGGGCAAGCCCTCGTAGCACGCGCCCACGGCGCTGTTGCCCCACCAGCCGTTCATTTTCAGGCGCAGAGGTGGCGCACTGTACGCCCAGGCCAGGATTTGGCCGACCACGGTCGCGGCCAGCACCCAAGGGCCCAGCCACGCGGCCACGCCAAACGAGATGACGGTAAGAATAATGGCGTACCACAGACCCTGACGGCCCGGTACGCGGCCGGATGGAATGGGGCGATTGGGCTCATTGAGCGCGTCGACGTGGCGATCGAACCAGTCGTTCACGACCTGCGAGTTGCCACAAACCAGTGGCCCGACGAGGATGACGCCGATGACCACAAACAGCCAGCGCTCGCTCAACGCGGCGCCGGATGCGACCAAACCGCAGCCAAACGCCCACATGGGCGGGAACCATGTGATTGGCTTGAGCAGCTCGACGTAAGCGCCCCAATAAATGCGGTTTTGTGCGGGTGTCGGTGTCACGCTGTCCATAGTAGAAACGTAGCGTGAGGATGTTTTTTTGTCAATGAAAATTGACAGTCAAATTAAATTGACAGTATGAACTGAGTCGAAAACTAGCCGTCTTCGGCGGTCTCCGCATCCGAAATGCCGTAGCGATTGAGTTTTACATACAAACTTTGCCGCGATAATCCGAGAATATCGGCTGCCGACGCACGGTTGTTAGTAGACAGGTTCAGTGCAGCAT
>CAYGSQ010000226.1:0-1195 GCA_964352435.1 uncultured Gammaproteobacteria bacterium
CGGCCGACCGCAGCGTCCACATAAAAGGACTCATCTGCGTAAGTCACGCCCACCGCCAGTAACAGCACCACAATTGCCAGACCGAAATGTACGAGTTTTGAGCTTTTGTTCATCGCCAGAGTCTCCTTGTGTCATTCGTATCGCGATACGCCCCCATGGGCGGTATCGCTGTGTGTCGAATACACAGTGACGCCAAGCGGCTGAACGCTTACTGAACGAGGAAAATTTCCGTGGCAGGCACGCCCACGGCGCCACCACTGCGGGAGAACGAAAAACACGCGCCTGCGCTACAAGCGACCAAGATCAACGAGGGCCCTGTACCGCTGCGGCCCGCTCGATAATTGCCTTGATATCGCCAATACCAGGCACTTGCGCGAGCAACGATTCCGCCTCATTCAACGCGGCAAGTTTGTTTTGCACCCGGTCGGGATTCGCCTGTGCCAGCTCAGCAACAGACCGCACCCCGGTACGCACCAGCGCGTGCGCCAGGTCGCCATCCACCCCCTCGAGCCCCTGCATGGCGGCAATGCCCACCCATTTGCGCAGCGCAAAATCTTCCAGACGCGTCGCGTCGGCCAACGCATTGAGCGCCGTATCATCGGCACAGGCGCTGCGCAGTGATGCGAGGTCGCCCACCCCTGACGCCGACAATCGTTGCGCCGCATCGGGGGTCATACCCGGCAGCTGCGCCAGCTCATCGCTGGCGACCGCAGGCGGCGCCGTAACACGTTCGTCACGAACCGCCGCGACCGCAGGCGTACGCATGCCGCGGTAGACATAACCCACGGCAAAACCGAGCAGCGCACCGATCGCTAAAAACAATACAAAATAGCTGGCAAAATAATACATGGGCAATCCAGAGCATTGGCGAGACAACGCGTTATACCCGTCACGTACGTCCGTTGACAAGCAACGCCCGACAAACTGATATTATCAGGCAATGGAATTACACCACGTACACGACGCGCAACAGAACGATAATCGCCTGTTTAACCGCGAGCTTAGCCTGCTTGCGTTTCATGAGCGCGTTCTCGAACTCGCCCAGGACAACACCATCCCACTGCTGGAACGTCTGCGGTTTCTGTGCATTTCCATTACCAACCTTGACGAATTTTTTGAGGTGCGGGTCGCGCGCCTCAAACACGCCATCGAACTTGGCGCCGACACGCCGGGCAATGACGGCATGCCCTTGTCG
>CAYGSQ010000226.1:1205-6067 GCA_964352435.1 uncultured Gammaproteobacteria bacterium
ATACGAGACCTACCAAAAACGCTTGCTGCCCGCGATGGCTGCCGAGGGCATCATTATCGCGCGGCGACGCAGCTGGAACGAGAAGGTCAACCAGCACTTGAACGACCATTTTCGCAACAACATTCTGCCGGTATTGAGTCCATTTGGTCTCGACCCCGCGCGGCCATTTCCGCACATCATTAACAAGAGCCTCAACTTTGTGGTGGGCCTGCAAGGCGACGACGCACTCCACCGCAGCAGCCGCATGGCCGTCGTGCAGGCGCCGCGCTCGCTACCCAGACTCATCCGCTTGCCCGACGAGTTGGGCTTGGGCCCTAACTCTTTCGTGTTCCTGGCATCGCTCATTCGAGCGTATTGCGCCGACGTGTTCCCGGGCATGGAAATTTTGGGCTGCCACCAGTTTCGCGTGACACGTAACAGTGATCTGTTTCTTGAAGGCGAAGATTTTGACGACCTGATGATCGCGCTCAAGGACCGCCTCGCCGAGCGTCAGCATGCAGCACCTGTACGCATGGAAACTTCGAAAAACTGTGCGCCCGAATACATTGAATTTTTGCGCGCTCACTTTGGGCTTAGCAAAATCGACTGCTACCGCGTTAACGGCCCGGTCAACCTTAACCGCGTCGCGGCTCTGTACGACATGGTCGATCGCCCAGATCTGAAAGACAAGCCGCTGCGACCGGGCATGACACCTGCCGCAGACGACATGTTCAGCTACCTGCAAACGAGCGACCTGCTGTTGCACCATCCGTATGAGTCGTTCGCACCCGTCGTAGCTTTTTTGCGTCAGGCCGCGCGCGACCCCGACGTATTGGCGATCAAACAAACCCTCTATCGCACGGGGCCCGAGTCGAGCATTGTTGACGCGTTGGTCGAAGCCGCGCAGGCTGGCAAGGAAGTCACCGTCATCATCGAGCTGCGCGCACGCTTCGACGAAGCCGACAACATACAGTTGGCCAATCGCCTGCACGAGGCCGGCGCCCATGTGGCCTACGGCGTGGTTGGATTCAAAACCCACGCCAAGTGCATTTTGGTTGTCCGCAGCGAAGAGCGCGGCTTACGCCGCTACGTGCATCTGGGCACCGGTAACTATCATCCGCGCACTGCCAAGGTGTACACCGACTACGGCTTGTTCACCGCCGATACTGACGTATGCGAAGACGTGCACGCCGTGTTTTTGCAGTTGACGGGGCTCAGCCAGCAGCCACAGCTCAAGAAACTGTATCAGGCGCCGTTCGATCTGCACCCCATGCTCATTCAAAAAATTGAGCGGGAAAAGCAGTCCGCTGAGGCCGGCAACGGCGGCCGCATTGTGGCCAAGGTCAACTCGTTGGTGGAGCCGCGCATCATCGAGGCGCTGTATGAAGCCTCGGGCAGCGGCGTCAATATTGATCTTATTGTGCGCGGCATTTGTTGCTTGCGGCCGCAGGTTCCCGGGCTGTCGCAGAACATCCGCGTGCGCTCAGTTCTAGGCCGTTTTCTGGAGCACTCGCGCGTTTATTATTTTGGCAATGAAGGGCAACATGATCTGTATTGCGCCAGCGCGGACTGGATGGATCGCAACTTTTTCCGCCGAGTCGAGCTTGGGTTTCCGGTGGAAGACCCCACCATCAAGGCACGCGTCATCGACGAATTGAAGCTGTATTTGCGTGACGAAGCGGGGACGTGGCATCTCGACAGCGACGGCCGCTACCACCGTGCACAAAGCGTCAGCGATCAGGGCCCGTCGGTGCAACGCTCGCTACTGGAACGTTACAGTCAGCGACCGGCGGTGTAACCCCCGCTGCACCTACTCAAACGTCAAGCGCAGCCCTATCTCTTGTAATTGAGTGGCCTCGCGCGCCAAATCTTCCGCTGTAAGCGGATGCTCTGCCAGCCAGCCGTCGGGAAATCGAATGCGCAAGCCGCCTTCTTTGGCCTTGAGCACCATGTCCACTTTGTGACTGTCCTGCCGCGCGCGCGCCAGATCGCTGGCGATACGTAAAACAGCCAGCATGTTCGGCAGTCGTTGCCGCCATTTGCCGCGCACGTGCTCAGGCGTGGTCCGCGGAATCCGGCGTCGGTGCCCACCGATCAGCCACGCCACCAGAATTTGTTCGTGATCGCTGAATCCGGGCAGGTCAGCGTTGCGCACGATGTACGCTCCGTGTCGATGGTAGTGCGCATGGGCAAGCGACAGTCCCACTTCGTGCAGGCGCGCCGCATAGCGCAGCAGCCGTCGGCTCTTGCTACTGCCGATGCCCCAGTCCTTGCCAATTTGCCGCAGCATATTGACCACCAGATGCTCGACGCGGTCCGCCTGCTCCGCATCAATCAGGTACCGTTCCTCCAGAGTTGCGACGCTGCTATCGTGCGCGTCGCGACCCAACTGCGAGCCAAGCATGTCGTGAATCAGCCCCTCGCGAAGTGCGCCGTCGGCCACCCGCAAGCGCTTGATCGCAAGGCCTTCAAACAGTCGTTCCAGAATAAGCAATCCGCCCAAAAATACCGGCCGCCTGCGCTCATTGATGGCCTCAAACGGAATATGTTCGTGATTAGGGAACACGCTGATTCGGCGCACCATCTCCTTGATATCCGCCATCGTGATGCCGTCGCTCGCAGGATCAAATTCCGCTGCCAACTTGGCCACTGTACGGATGGTGCCCGAGCAGCCCAGCTCCTGGTCCCAGCCGGTTTTCTTGAGCGGCGCCAGCACCGGTGCGAGCTCCAGATCAATAGCGACGCGCGCTGCACGGATGCCTTTCTGGGTGATCTCACCGTCCGGGAAAAATTTCTTGCTGACACTGACGCAGCCCATGATCAGGCTGTAAAGGGTTTTCGGATCTTCGGACTGACCGATGATGATCTCGGTACTGCCGCCGCCGATGTCGAGCACCAGGCGCAGCCCATCGGTCGACGGTGCGCCGTGAATGGCGCCCTGATAGATGAGTCGCGCTTCCTCGCGGCCGGAAACAATATCGATGGGATGGCCCAGTGCCTTGCCCGCACGTTTCAGAAACGCCGGGCCGTTTTTGGCCTTGCGCAGTGTGTTGGTGCCGACCGCACGTACGTCTTGTGCTTCAAACTGGCGCAGGCGTTCGCCGAACCGCTCAAGAGCTTCCAACCCCAAAATCTGGCGCTCTTCACTGAGAACGCCGTCTTCGCCGAGGCCCGCGGCGAGACGAACCATTTCCCGCAAGCGGTCGAGCACGTGCAGACGTCCCGACTCGTAGCGCGCCACAATCATATGAAAGCTGTTGGAGCCCAGATCGACCGCAGCCATCACGCGCCCGGCGTTTTCAGGCATCGCGTCGATCCGTGACCAGAACGTGTTGGCTGTCAGGCAGCCGTGGTGTCAAACGTTGAACGACGAGCCGCACCCACAGGTGGTGGAGGCATTAGGATTACGAATAATGAACTGAGCACCCTGCAAATCGTCCTTGAAGTCGATTTCCGCGCCCATCAGATACTGGAAGCTCATCGGATCAACCAGCAACGTTACGCCCTGGTTCTCGACCGAGAGGTCGCCGTCTTCCAGGTTTTCGTCGAAAGTGAAGCCGTACTGAAAACCGGAGCAACCGCCCCCGCTTATGTACACCCGCAGCTTGAGCTCGGGGTTGGCCTCGTCAGCAATAAGCTCCGCCACCTTACTGGCGGCCGAGTCGGTAAAGACGAGATTGGCCGGCGGTGCCGGCGGCGCTTCTGGCGTTTGCATCATCATGGCCCTATTAAACCAAATCCACGCTGCGACGTACAACGCCGCAGGTCGCAAACGACCGGATCAAGCGTGTTTTTTCTTCTTTGAGCCAACCTGCACCATCTCTTCTTGCGCAGCCACCGGCGCCTTCTTGGGCGGATTAACCACAATCTGCTCAGCCGGCTCGTGGATCAACTTGCCGTTAATCTCGGCGCCAATCGCCATTTCGATCAGATTGTAGAACACGTTGCCAATAACGCGCGCCGTGGTGCCAAGCTCAATCCGTTCGCGCGCGCTGACGTCACCTTTAACGGTGCCGTTCAAAACAACGTGCGGGACACTGACGCTGCCCTCGACGACGCCCTGCTCCGCAATGCTCAGCACGGAGGACGATTCAAGCTCGGCCTGAATGTTGCCTTTGACGTAGCCGTCAACATGCAGGCCACCGCTAAATTCCAGATCGCCGGACACTTTAGTGTTAACCCCGACCAACGTATCGATCTCAGCCTGGCGGCGCTTTGGCTTGGCCTGCTTTGATGCGACGGGCGTCTTGTTTTTGTTTCCACCGAACATGATTGAACTCCTAAGTTGACTGAACGGCCCACTCAAACGCCTGGCGAATTACCTTGGCGGAGCGGCCCTTTGGATTAACCTCGACCATTACGCGATTAGGCACAAACCCCTCGGGGAGTTGCAGCTCGCGTTCAAAATTCTGAAAGTAACGAAACGAATAACCAATTTGCGGACCCGATACTTCACCGACCAACAAATCGGCCAATGGATAACTCACCGGCACACCGTTGCGCGCACCTTCGAGCGCAAGATCGACACTGCCCGACACGCTGCGATCGTGCCGCGCGGCGGCCATCACCAACGTAAGCTGCACGCGATACTCGCTGTCGCGACCACCGGGCATAACTTTCAGGTCCTGAATGTGCAAGCCACGCGCACCGTCTGCCGGCGATACGATGCCGCGATAAAACGCGAGCTGCTCGCGCTGCTTCTGAATTTTAGACTGCAAATTGCCGAGTGAATTTTCGACACGCAGATAGGCTTCGCGATCCACGTCGCGTGACGTGGTCAGCATCGCGATTTGCTCGCGCAGTTCGCTGGTGCCGCGCTTGAGTTCTTCGACCTCGTCGAGCAACGCCCGACGTTCGCGATCCGCGCGCAAGCCATCATAGCC
>CAYGSQ010000227.1:0-2510 GCA_964352435.1 uncultured Gammaproteobacteria bacterium
GGTCGCAAAACAACTCAATGCACTGGGCGGCGATGCGAAACTTCGCGCCGGATTTGTCACCGACAACGGTAACGAAATTTTGGACGTGCACGGCATGATGATCGACGACCCAATCGAAATGGAATTGCGAATCAATCAAATGCCCGGCGTCGTGACTGTGGGACTATTCGCTCAACGCGGTGCAGACATCTTACTGGTGGCTGACGACAAGGCCGTGAGCAAACATACGCGTTAGACAAGCGGCGCTTCTACGGCGCCAAGTTGCGCAAATCTTACTCGGCGACCGCCGTCAAGCCGACTTGAAACCAGCGCAAATTCATCCCTAATCTGCGCGATCCGGGCTCCGACCAGATGTAGGTGATGGTTTTTTTCGTACTTTCGTCGATCAAACCAAGTTTGAGTACGGGTGTACGGGTGTTTTGGTAGACCAATCGCTCCAGTTTTACGGCATAGCCCGTGGGTGTACCGTCTTTATCAACCAGTCGAACGGCCTCGCCTTCGTTGTGAATGCCAAACTTGGCCATAAAAACCCAGTCGTCATCACCTGCCTCAGGATCCCAACGTTGTTTCTTGACGCCCATCCAACCTGTGAACTGGCGCACACGCTTAAATGCCAAGGTATCGCCATCGACGGTGACTACCATGCCCTCGCGATCAAGGCGGATGGCACTGATGTCTTGCAGCAAGGCGCAATCCCGCCCAATACTGCTCACTTCGTAACCACTTGCGGCCGCACGCCACGTCATGTCGCACGCAGGGTCACGCGTAAGCTTGCCCCGCGTGACGGGTGGCTGTGCACCCGCGTTTAATACCCAGGCCTCGCCCTTTGTGGCATTCCAGGTGTACCAGCGGCGCTGCGTGGTTTCGGGCTGGCCGACAATGGCGCGCGTTGCCAGCGTGGCATCGGCTAAAGACGCCTCGTCGGTCACCACCTGCATCATGATGTGCTCATTGGGAAACGGCACGTCCACTTCGTCTTGTTTTTGCTGCCAGGTCTGCAAGTAGTTGTTGAAATCACCGTGCAGCAGCGCACCAAACGTATTTCGGTCCAGTGTTTCGATGGCGTCTGTCTCCAGGACAGGCACCTGCGTTGGCGTCGTTGTACAGGCGCTGAGCGTGAACGCGCCGAGCAGCATCGCGGCACGTATGACGCGTGCATGGACAAAACTCATATCCGGCCTCCTTCAGATTGCTGGAACCACCACGGGTCCCAGGCTAGATCGGTGTTTTCCAGAACCGTGCGGCGACGAAAAAAGCGGGTAATAGCCGAATCGCCCATACGTGAGCCGCCCAGACCCGAATCCTTGAACGCCTGCTTGGCCCCTTCATGAATGAACGAGGTAAGACACACGTCATTGGCGCTGACCGCACCGGCCTCGATCGCGGCTGCCACACGCGGCAAACGCACCGCATCGGACGTAAACACAGCCGCAGACAGACCAAAGCTTGTGTCATTGGCCAACGTGACCGCCTGCGCTTCGTCGTCAAACGCCATCACCGGCAGAATGGGAGCAAACGTCTCTTCGCGCATCACGAGCATGCTGTGGTCGACGTTGGTCAGCACCGTGGGCGGGCACCACACGCCGCCGTCGCGTACCAGTTGCCCACCGCAGTGCACGGTTGCGCCCTTTGCCACCGCATCCGCAAGGTGACGCTCAATGATGCCTGCCTGGGTGGCGCTAATCAGCGGCCCAATTTGACCCGTGTTGATATCGGGATGGTTGATCTGCAATGTGCTGGTGGCGGCAACCAGTAATGCCACAAATGGGTCAAACGCTGTCTGCTCAACGTAGACGCGCTCGATAGACAGGCAGGACTGCCCCGCGTTAACCGTGCCACCCCAGCTGATGGCCGCGGCGGCGCGCCCCATATCTGCGTCCGCGAATACGAGCGCCGGATCCTTGCCGCCCAACTCCAGATGCGCCGGTATAAAATGTTCGGCCGCCGCACGGGCCACCTGTTTGCCGATAGCGACCGAGCCGGTAAAACACAGTGTGTCGACCTGCCCAACCAATGCCTGCCCCACGTCGGCGCCGCCCTGGACAATACGCAGCGCCGCTGCGAGCGCCGGCACGTCGTCCAGCACACCGAGCAGTGGCTCGACAAAACGCGGCGTGATTTCGCTGGGCTTTAGAACCACGGCGCAGCCCGCCAACAGCGCGGGTATTGCATCGATAAACGACAGCAGCAACGGAAAATTCCACGGCGCGATGATACCCACGACGGCGTAAGGCGTATAGCCAAGTCGCGAGGTGACAAACGGCACGCGCGTATCCGTTGCATAGCTGGGTGCGAGCAAACGTGGCGCCTGTTCGCACCAATGCGCAATGGCGTCGACGACGGCGTCGACTTCCATCATGGATTCGGGGATGCGGCCGGTGTCGGTCGTCAACGCCGCGCCAAGCTCAGCTCGGCGCGCCGACAACGCAGCACTAAAATCGGCAAGCGCCTGAGCGCAACCTGCCACACCGCGTGCCGACCACTCCGGCTGTGCCGCGCGCACCTGCCCG
>CAYGSQ010000227.1:2520-6051 GCA_964352435.1 uncultured Gammaproteobacteria bacterium
CGAGTAATCGATGAGACCCGTGCGCGGATTGCGCACATCCATCACAGCTTTTTCTCTCGAACCAGCCGCTCGATAATTTCGAGCTGGGTTTGCACAAAATGGGCACGCTCAGGAATGCTCACGGCACCCTGCTCGTCCAGCATGCCGTTGGCTGCGTGCACAGTCTGCGCATAGACAGGCCGGAACAACTCGGTACGCTGACGGCTAAGCATGTTGCCCATACCCGGGCGCCGGCGCCACGCACGCTGTGCCTCGATATCAATCGCGGCATGCGCGACCATCGACTCGCCGTAGCCCGCCTCCGCCAACACTTCGCCTTGCAGGCCCACAATTTTGGACATGCCGTCGGTCGCATTGGGCGGGAATGGATTGTGGTCGCCATAAATGCCGGCGCTGTTGGCCGACACCACGTAGACCGAGTTTTCCACCGCGCGTGCGCGCTTTGCGATGTCTTTGGGCGTGAGCTGCGGACTGCCCACTTCACTAGTGGAGTGAAGCAAGACTTCTGCGCCACCGAGCGCAAAAGCCCGTGCGATTTCCGGGTACAGGATTTCCTCTGACGCTATGGCAGCAAGCCGACCCAACGGCGTTTCGACCACCGGAAACACGGCGTCGTAGCCGTGCACTTCAAGATACTTGTCCCACACATCGTGCGGTGTGGGTGCATACATCGAGATGAGTCGTCGGTAGCGCAGGATGACCTCGCCCTGCGGGTCGATGATGAAACTGCTTTGGAAGTAGAGCTCGTTGAACGCATCGTCGATTTCATAGGCATTGCCACAAAGATATATGCCCTGCGTACGCGCGATCTCGCCAAGCGCCTTGTACTCCGGCCCGTCGATACGCAGTGCCGCTTTATCGCGCCACTCGGGGATGGATTCGCCGGTTGGAAAGCTGGTCAGAAAATACTCGGGCAACACTACAAGCTTGACGTCCGCTCCGATGAACTTGCGGCTGGCATTGATCTGCGCGCCGATGCGGCCAATGGTTTGCATCATTTGCGCGCGAGCATCTGCCGTGCTCAGGCCGCCGACCGAATCGCATCGGGTTTGCAGCGCGAGTGCGCGGTAGCGTTCCGGGGTGCTCATTCGACGCCCGAGATAATCATGACGTCTGCGTCAGAGTTGTCCGCCCTTAGTTTTTTGGCTTCCGCATATTCCGGTGAATTCCAGAACGTCTCGGCGGCCTCTCGACTGGGCCACTGCGACACCACCCATGCACCTTCGCCAAAATCGCCCTCTTTCACGGCTGATTCGCCACCAAGTACCAGGTACTTACCGCCAAACTGGTCGACCAATACTTCCGTGCGCTCCGCGTAATGGCGAAACGACGCATAGTCATGAATACGACAACGAACGATCATGTAAGCGGGCATAAATGCCTCCGTGGCAGACGTTATTATTAGAGTAGTAGTATCGGGGCTGCGGCCATCCTGGCGCAACGCAGACAATTGTATTAAACGTATAACTTAATTACAATCTGGAGTCGTGCGAAACCCTATAACTATAAGCTTTTACTTCTCATGAGCTGGCTAACTGCTGACGTTCAGGCACTTTTGTTTACCGCCATGTCGATTGGCATCGTGCATACGTTGATTGGGCCGGATCATTACGTACCGTTTGTCGCACTCGCCCGCCAACGCGGGTGGTCGATGGGGCGTACGCTTGGTATCACAACACTGTGCGGCGCCGGCCACTGTGCAAGCTCAGTCGCCATTGGCACCGTCGGCATTTTGCTTGGCACCGGACTCACGCAACTTGAGGCGCTCGAAGCCGTACGCGGTGATGTCGCCGCGTGGTTGCTGCTGGGCTTTGGGCTGGCACTGATTGCCCTCAGTGTACGGCGGCGCCAACGCAACGACGCCGGCAACCATGCGGCCAGGAAGAGTCACCTCGATCAGTCGCTGGTCGCCTCGCTGTTTGTCGTGTTTGTGCTGGGCCCGTGTGAAGCGCTGATCCCACTTTTGATGTTCCCTGCGGCGACCGCCAACGTCAACGCGATCGTGGCCGTGACACTGGTGTTTTGTGTGGCCACCGTGCTAACCATGCTGATGTGCGTTGCCGGCACGCTAAGCGCCGTACCAAAGCGTACTACCCACCAACTGTCCGGTTACGCCGGGCATCTGACGGGCACCGCCATCGCACTGTGTGCGGTCGCGATGCTTGTCGGTCTATAGTGTGGCGTCTGACTAACCAGTCGCAGCGGGCCTTCGAACACTGTGAGCCAATCTCTCGTTATTGCTATTTCGCTGATCGCCTACAAGGTGGTCCTGTTGGGTATTGGCTTGTGGGCGTCGCGGCGTGTGCACACCACCACCGACTTTCTATTGGGTGGACGCAACCTTGGGCCGTGGGTGGCCGGGTTGTCGTATGCCGCCAGCACGTCATCTGCCTGGGTATTGCTTGGGTTTAGCGGCTTTGTGTTTACTCAAGGCATTGTTGCGCTATGGATGTTGCCCGGCATCTGGGGTGGCTACGTGGTCGTGTGGCTGTGGTTTGGGCCGCGCATGCGTGCCGAGTCGAAGGAACGTGGCTGGTTAACGCAAACGGATTTTCTGGCCGCCAACGTGACGCCGTCTTCACGTCGGCACATCGCGGTGTTGTCGTCGGCAATGATTTTGTTTTGTTTTGTGTTTTATATTGCCGCGCAGTTTGCGGCGGCCGCCACGGCGTTTACCAGCAACTTTGACATGACGTTTGACCACGCCGTGCTGCTGGGCGCGACCATCATCGTGATCTACTGTTTGCTCGGCGGTTTTTGGGCCGTGAGCGTAACCGACATGCTGCAAGGCATTGTCATGATGCTGGCGGCGATCATCGTGCCCATCGCTGCGTTGAATGTGGCCGGTGGATTTGGCGGCATCGCACAGGGGCTCGCTGAGCACGGAGATCTGGCGGCGCTCGACACGTTTGGCGGCATGAGCGGGATGATGTTCATTGGCTTCGCCGTGGGCATTGCGTCCATTGGCCTTGGGACTTTGGGCCAACCTCATTTGATGGCGCGATTGATGGCGGTTCGGGGCGAGCGCGAGCGTAAGCAGGGCTTTGTCATTGCAATGACCTGGGCCGTGGTCGTGTACATCGGCATGGGGGTCATGGCGCTTGCGGCACGTTCCATGGCCATCGACACCAGCTCGGGTGAAGATCTCTTTTATATTGTGGCGAGCACGTATTTGCCGCCCATCCTGGCCGGGGTGGTCATTGCGGCCGTGTTGTCGGCGGTCATGTCGACCGTGGACAGTTTGTTGATCGCCGCCTCGGCCGCCGCGTCGCATGACCTGGGTTTGGGCAAACGCCTGCCCGGTGGCGAGCTGTGGGTGTCGCGGGTGGTCATGGTGGCCATTGCCGTGTTGGCCGTCGTGCTGACGTTGACGCTGCCCGATACTATTTTTAACCGCGTGCTGTTTGCGTGGAGCGCGCTTGGTGCCGCGTTTGGACCAACGATTTGTGCGCGGGTGGCGGGACGTGAGCCGCCGGGCTATGCGCGCAGTCTGGCGATCTTTGTAGGCTTTGCGTTAACCGTATTGTTTTA
>CAYGSQ010000228.1:0-6035 GCA_964352435.1 uncultured Gammaproteobacteria bacterium
GTCGTGGTATTGACGAGTACATTCGCGCCCTGCGCCACGCCATTGGCGTCGTAGCGCTGCAAGAAAATATCGCCGGAATTGCTGTTGTCGTCGGCCCAGACCACAACGTAGTTGCCACTCGCATCCATGGCGATGTTGCCGCCACCAAAGGGTGTCGTCTGCTGATTGCCGGTCGTGTTGGTGTTAACCCGGGTCTCGTTACCCTCAGGCGTGAGGTTAAGCACGGACTGGTAGCTCTTCTGCGCCTCAGCGCTGAGCGCCACGTCAGTCTCAACTTCGCCGGTCGTGTACTCAAGTTCCCAGTCACCGCCAAGCGACGCCGCGCCGGTCAGGTCATTCGACGCCGCTACATCCGTCCCGGTCAATGTCGCCAGACCGTTGACGAGTGATTGGCCCTGCGCGGTCGCCGCCAGATCGCAGCCGTAGATCAGAACGTCGCCATCACTGGAAAACGCACTTCCCCAGCCGGCAATTTGTGTCGCGTTTTGATTGAGCGCGTCGATGTCGAGATGCGTGTTTCCAAGATCCACCACACCATCACTGCCGTGCGCGATAACATGCATCGCGTCGAGGTTGCTGTAGCCTGCCAAAACTTCGTTAATCTGCGCCAGGCCATCCCGCGTATTGTCCAGGATGAACACATCAATCTGGCGCGTCGCATCGCTTTGATTGGAAAGGTCGTCAACCAGTTGCTGGTAGTTCTCGGTATCGGTGTCAACGAATACAATTTCATGCCGCACTTGAACCTCATGCTCGGCGGCAGTTGAGGATTGCGTAGCGCGTACTTCTGAATTGGTTCGTTGATTCTCGAGCAAGGTCGCTTCAAGAACGGTGTCATCCTTGTTGGCCACCAAAACCGAATCAATACCACCCAGCGCGTCGGCCGAATAGAGGACCTGCGCCTCAAGCTCTTCAAGAAGCGGCCGGCTGCCTTTGGTGCGGGAAATTTTCGCTTTCATAGCCAGTTTACTCGACCATAACTACGCGTACGACATAACGCCCAACCGAGGCGGGAGTTCAACAAATAGTCGCTCACGCCATGCCTCCGCAAGACGCAGAGATTCGTATGGCTTTTAGCGACGTTCGATAGAAAGACTTTAGGACGAGCCCGTATAACGGTCGAGCGACGGCGTCACTATTCTGATTGACCGCTGAAGGCCAAAAGGTCGCCCAGACGTTCGTCCTCTTTTTCGAGCTGTCGGCGGATGCCGGCATGACGGCGTTCGAGTGACGACTGCGCTATGTCAAGTAGCGCGACGCCCAGCCAGGTGGGCAGGCGACCGTCGCCTCGTCTGGCCAGCAATGAGATCAGTTTGCGTAGTGGTTTGGAGTAGAACTGTTCCGGGATTTCGTCGTCGAGTGACGCGAACATCTGGTACGTGCCTGGGTCACCCTGTCGCGCGCAACGGCCAATCAGCTGGCGGTCGATACGCCCGGCTTCGTTACGTTCGGCGACTATCACATGCAAACCACCGCTGGCCTCAACTTCCGACGACAATCCAATGTCGGTGCCGCGACCCGCCATGTTGGTAGCCACGGTCATGGAACCGCTTGCGCCGGCACTTTCAATGATTCTGGCTTCGTCGGCGTCCTGACGGGCGTTGAGCACCTGTGGCTCAAGACCATGTACGGTCAGGCTGGCGGCCAATTCTTCTGACTTGAGCACCGAACGCGTACCGATCAATACGGCGCGCCCCTGTGCGCACTGTGCCCGGGCGCTCGCCGCCATCGCCGCCTCTTTGTCTGCTGACTTCGCGTATACCAGCGCTGGCCAGCCTACGCGCCGTGACGGGCGATGCGTTGGAATCCGCACCATGCTCATGCCGTACACTTCACTAAATTCACTTTCAACTTCGCGGCCGGTACCGGTCATCCCTGACAGCTTCAGATAGCGCCGAAAAAAGCGCTGATAGCTCATGCGCGCCAGCGTCTCTTTGTGGCCGCTGAGTTCACAGCCCTCTTTTGCCTCCACCATCTGGTGCAGACCTCGCTCCCACGAACGATCGGCCATCGTACGGCCGGTATTGCGGTCCACAATCTGTACTTTGCCATCGCGTACGACATAGTCGCGATCGCGTATGAAGATCCACTTGGCCATCAACGCTTGCCCAATCAATTCCTCGCGTCGAATGGTGGACTGCCAGAACGGTCCCAGCGGCTGCGCCATCTCCTCGATACGCGCGCGGCCCTCGTTGGTCAACGTGGCGCGGCGTTCGCTGGCCACAACCTTGTAATCGGCATCCAGCACCAGTTGATTGGCAAGATGCAGCGCCAACCGATAATCACTATTCGTAGATTCGTCACCCTCAACTGTACGCGACAGAATTAGCGGCGTGCGTGCCTCGTCCACCAGGACACTGTCGGCCTCGTCGACAATCGCAAAACACAAGCCACGCAGCATCAACCTGCTGCTGCGTTGCGGGTCATCGTAGATGCGCTCCAGCTCGAGCTTCAATTTTCCAGTTGTAGAGCCACGCGCAACGCGGTCGCGAAGGTAGTCAAACGTAATCTGTTTGTTCGTGCAGTAGGTGATGTCGCAGGCATACGCAGCCCGGCGTTCATCAAAATCCATCTCTTCACCGATGACGCCGACGCTCAGACCCAGCGCCTCGTACAGCGGTCGCATTAGCTGTGCATCGCGAGCCGCCAGATAGTCATTGGAGGTAATCACATGCACCGGTACACCGGCCATCGCAGCCGTGCTGGCCGGTAAGGTAGCGGTCAGGGTCTTTCCTTCGCCGGTCTGCATCTCAGCGACCTTGCCATTGAACATCACCCAACCACCCAATAGCTGCGAGCCAAAATGCCGCATACCGAGCACCCGGCCCGACATCTCACGCACAGCGGCAAACGCCTCCAGCGCCAGATCTTCATTCCAACCGTCACGCGCAAGTCTTAAGCGCAAGCCGTCAATGGACATGGTCAACATCTCATCCGGCATTTTTTGAAGGGACACGCCCGCCTGCTCGATGCGCGCGATAATGTCGTCGCCATATTTCTGTCGTTCCTGCCAGCGCGACGCAAGACGCGCACTGGTACGGGATATCAACGCGTCAAAGCGCCCCGGTCGCGTCGCCTGCTGCTCCGGATAGCTACCGTAAGCCGGTCCTGGACGTGGCATCGTTGGCACAACGGCAGTCACGCTCAGACACCAAATCTTCGCAGAAACAGTTGACGCCCAAAGTACAACCACTGTTGCGCCAACGGCTGACTGCCATGATCAATCCTGACGTACGCGCGCTGACCGATACGCCAGGCGCTGGGTTCTTGCGCAAGCGTAATATCCAGAGCGAAAACACTCTGCATGGGGGTGACACCGTCTTCGTCGTTGGGGTTCACCGGAATCGCGCCACCACCACTGCTGCCAAGCACACGGCTGGGCAGCTTCATTTGTGCTGCGGGCACGTCGCGGGTAAGCGTCGCTGGAATCGTCTGACGCAGTGATTCGGCCAATTTGACTTCGACGCCCTCGACCGACGCGCGCACCAGTCCGATTCGGTCCTGCGGCACAACCACGCGCACGATCATCGACGCATCGTCCAGCACAAAACCAATCAGGTCGCCTTGACGAAGAAAGCGCCCCGGTAGATCTTCCGGCCTGCGTAGTACAAACACGCCATCTGCTTTACTCGTCACGACCAGCTGCGCCTCTCGTTCTGTCTCACGATCGAGCGCCGCCTGTGCTGCAAACACTTTCTCTTTCAGCATGCTCGCCTTGACCGGGTCAATTTCTCGTTCAACCCGGAAGCTTGCCTGCAGCTCCAGTAATTCGGCCGCCAATACCTTGATACGCGCACTCAACATCGGGTCCTGCAAAGCGACCAGTGGTTGGCCCGCCTTGACGCGCGTGAAAGGCTCGACCAGCAGAGCCTTCACGACGCCGTCGGTGCCCGCCTGAATCTGCGCATGATCGGGCAGCCACAGCACGCCTTGGGCGCGGGTTGCCGATGGCATCGGGGCCAGAAAAATAACGGCGGCCACCGCGCCCAGTACCGACGTTGTGATGGCGATCGCGCGCGTACGCTGCTTCTCCAGCCCCCGGTTGAACAGGACAAACGACAGCATCTTCACGACCGGCATAACAATCTGCATGAGCGCCGCCCATACGGCGATCAGTACGCCGATTACGAAGAATTTGCCGGCCACAAACAAAATAATGGAGACCGAGATGAGCAGTTTGTAAATGGCCGCAGCAATCCCGTAGATGAGGAACCAGCGCCGTTCACCCGTCAAGGTCGCCGGTGAGTCGACCGATGACATTGAAAACAGGTAGCGTTGCACCAGATACGTCAGGTAGCGCGACGAGCGCGAGGCCAGATTCGGGATCTCCAGCGCATCTTTAAGCATGTAATACGCATCAAAACGCAGCAGCGGATTGCCGTTGAAAATCAGGGTTGATACACCTCCGATCAGCATCACGTTAAAGGCGGCCAATCGCACCCATCCAGGCTCAACATTGAGCCACACCAGCAGCGCAATGGCCGCCAGAAAAAGCTCGACCATCATGCCCGCCGCGCTGACGATGATGCGGCGTGATTTACGCCGGATGGCCGTGGCAGCCGACGCATCGACGTAGGGGATTGGCATGAATACCAGCAGCGTGATGCCCATTTCGTGGACCTCACCACCCCACTTTTTGGTCGCAACCGCATGACCAAGCTCATGGCAGATTTTGACCAACGGAAAGATGACGGCGAGAAACAGCAGATTGCCCGGATCGAGAATCTGATCCGTGGCCCCGTGGCTGAGCTGAGCCCAGTGGGAGGCGGCGAGCGTCATGGCCCAACCGACGAACAGCGCCCAGATGACGAAGCCTGTCGGGCTAAACAGACGCCCCAGAACCGGCAGCGTGGCCGCCAATGCCCGATCGGGGTCCACCATGGGAAAACGCAGCGACATCGGATTGCGTATAGCAGTTTGCCACCAGGATTTATGACTGCGTTGCGCCCGTCGAAACAGCTCCATACAATCCGCTGTAGCATTGACGTGCAGGGCGTCGGCCTCATGCAACTTGCCAAGCAGAGCAATGGTTTCGTCCTGCGTCGGAGCGTCATCACCCAAGCATTCGACGGCGGCTTCCCAAATATCATGGACCGTGCGCTGGCCATTCATGCGCCCAACAATGTCAAATGCATTGACATTAAAACGGTAAAATTTGCCGTTCGAATGGTTCTGCAACATGAAACCCAGAGCGTTGCGATTAGGTTGCCGGTGCACTTCGAAATGCCGGCGCAATCGTGGCTTTAATGCAGCAACGCGATACCACGATGGGCTAAAGAGCGACGACATCCGGTGGTGCCCCTAGGAGGCCCAGGTCCAAAGTGCCAGACGCAGCCAATCGGTCATGGCATGGGTCCAAACCCAAAACAGTTTGCGTTCGCCGATATGGATTTTGCCGACACCCGCCATGCCCGGTCTAACGAGCGCCGGGCTGCCATCAAGCGTGGCTTCGACTTCGAAAAAATTGCGCCCATCGCGCGCCGTGGAAATCGGCACAATGCGTGTGACCGTGAAAGGCAGTGCGTCGCCCGGCAAACCCGTCAGCGTGAGCGTACCTGTCAGAGTATCAGTCACCACGCCGATGTCGCGCTCGTCGACCTCCAGAATGACGCGATAGGCATCAAGCGGCGCCACCTCAAAAAGTACTTGTCCGTTTTCAACCGGCGACCCGAGGCTTTGATTCAAATCACCGGAGACGACAATCCCGTCAAACGGTGCCGTCAGTTTGGTGCGTTTAAGCTGTTCATCGATCAGCGCCAGTTGCGCCGTGGTCTGCGCCATACGTGCGCTGACAATTGCCGCGGTCGAGCGATCGTGCGCTGTGAGCGCCGCGCGTTGTTCCTTATTGTATTGCTCGCGCTGACTTTCGAGCTTCACCCGTTCGAGTAACAGCTCGCGGTCGTCGAGCGTCGACTCGGTCTCCGTGCGGGTCGCGAGCTCCTTGACCTTGAAGCGTCCGCTGTCGACCTCGGTCTTGCCAAGGAAGATCGCGTGCTGGGCGCCGATGCGCTCGGCGTGCTTGAAGAACTTCTTGG
>CAYGSQ010000229.1:0-6023 GCA_964352435.1 uncultured Gammaproteobacteria bacterium
TCCACCAGGTCCTTGGCGATGACGAAGTCGGTGGCTTGCTTCAGGCTTTGATTGGCGACCGCGACGATCTGATCGCGCCCGGGCAGCTGCGCATAGGCAAGTTCGAGCGCGGCTTCGATGATCGACTGCTGTTGCTCAGGCGACGGGTTGTCTGGCGCGTCGGCATCGACCAGCGTGCGCGAGACTTCATACATTTGTTCGCGCACGCGCGCAAACTCACGCTGTGCACGTGCGCCCACCTCCGACCGACTCAGAGGCGAAAACAGCGTGTACGAGAGCTTTTTGTCAAACAGCTCCTGACCAAGCCTGAACTCGCCTTTGGCGCCGGGCACCAGCGTCTCTTCCAGCCAGGTCTGGTGCTGTGCGACGGCGGCGGTGGCAACCTCAATCGCGTTGGACAGGCGTGCCCGATCCGTGTCGCCAAGCGTGTCCAGCTGCGGGCGGATCAACGCGTCGATGATCGATATGGCACCGCCGTTTTGCTTTACGGCCGTCTCAGCGTGCACCAGCGGCACCTTGTCGATGATCAGCGTGCCGCGAACCTGCTCAAGGAAGCGCGGCATTTGTTCGAGTCGTGCAGCCGCGCTCATCAGACGTTGTTCGAGCGGCGCGAAATCGCGTGCCATCAGCGAGTAAATGGAGCCACCGGCCAGGTTCGTATAGAAAAGCGGATTCCAGCTCCATTCGCGCAGCGTATCTATCCGCCATAATTGTGCATTCATGTTTTGGCGCATCAATGCCGCGTCGATCTGATTTTCGCGCGTCAGGGCTTTTTCGTTCAGATCATCGAGTGTGGCTAGCGTGGCGCGATAAAATCGGATGGCGTCGCGTCGCGAGGTCGCGCTGAGATCATCCAGCTGATCGTCAAAGCGATGGTCACCAAGGCCTGTCGCATTGACGGGCGACATGGCTGGCAGTCGATCAATTACCCTTGCCGCCAGTGTTTCAAAGCGCGCGTTGTCGTTAGCAGGCACGGTGTTGGTCGCGGTGCACGCGCCAAGTAACGCGCTCGTAAAAACCCAAATGCTAAGTGCAATTTTTTTCACGACGATCCTCAAGATTGTGGCCATGCTTACGCCAAGTGTGACATAAGTGCCGCGTCCGCAGTGCAGCAATCCCCCGCGCGGGGCCGCTCGCTGTACGCGACCGAGGTTAATTCGTTCGCCTTAAAATGACGTGCACGGCGTGGGTTCAAGCTCCACCTCACACGGCGTCGTGGCGTCTGGCCGCTTCGTCGGTCCGGGCAAAATTCACGCTGACCGCTGACCGCTGACCGCTGCCCCTGGCGCTGCGTCGGCAACGCTTGCGCAAGACTCGCTACAAAGGCTCGGGTTGCTCTTCACCCGCGTTTCTTCTAACGTCGTGTCTATGAAACACGTCGTACTCAACGAACGGCGTGGCGTTTTCTATCGGGACGTCCGCCGTTTTTTTATTGGCTGCCTTGTTGTGTGTGCCAGCGGTCTGACGGCAGGCTGCGTGTGGGCGCAGGACGACTTTGCACCCAAGGCCGGTGCTCTGCTCAATGAATTTGCGGACGCCAGCGTGGAGCTGGCCGTTTTACCCACCTATCCCGATCGCGCCAAACGCAACAATTTGAATGGCGAGGTCACGGTACGTTTTACCGTGTCGCGCTACGGCCGACCGATCGATCCCGAAATTATCAGCGCGTCCCCGAAACGGGTTTTCAACACCGCGACGCTCGACGCGCTCAAGTATTGGTTTATTCGCCCGGCGCGCGCAGATGTGTGCGAGACCATTGAGCAGACGGCCGAACAAACCTTTCGATTTGTCCACGACGCGGACCCACCGGTGCAGCTCGCGCCCATCGTGATCGGCGGACGGGTCACGGTGCCGCGTGCGCAAAAGCACGTCGAGGGCATCGATCCGGACAGCGAAATTCTGGGCGTGTCACAGACGATCGATCCCAATGGTCTGGTCGTTGCACATCGGGTTGAGCCGGATTATCCGGAGAAAGCGGTGCAGCGGAAGCGCGAGGGCTTTGTGACGGTGTCATTTTTTATCGAAAAAGACGGTTCGGTAACCGATCCCAAGGTAGAGGCATCGAAGAACGGCATGTTGTTTAATCGCGCAGCAACCGGTGCTATGCGTCAGTGGCGCTTTGAACCTGCGTTGCGCAACGGCGAGCCCATCGAACGTTTGGGCTGCCACGAATTCTTGTTTAACCTCGATGCGCGGGCCGTCGATGAACAGCGACGGAAAACTCTTGAACGCACGAGATTGACGGCATTCTAGCCTGCACTATTCATGAACCATCGCAACGAGGGTGTCGCGGTACGCCCTGTGATCGGTAGTGCAGCGGCGCCCGCAGTCGATGGTTCATGAATCATGCAGGCTAGTAGTCCTGGCCGAGTCGTACACCAAAGTATTCATTGAGTTATGTGTACTCATTCCCCGTTTTATGCGTGCGCGCGGTAGTGTGCCCCTACAACTGATCAGGTGATCGTGGATCGAACATGACCAAACAAAAACAACCGTGGCTCCCGGCATTGATCAGTGCGACCTGTCTGGCGTTACCGGCGGGCGCTGCACCGACACTCGGTTTTTCGTCCGACGCAGCGCTTTGCGCCAGCGCGTGTAGCGCGATCGGCGGCGTTGCACTGACGCCAGATGAGTTTGGCTTTCTTGTGATTGATGAAGCTACGTCGGATGACGTGCCAACCTACGTTGTGATTGATGCGGCCAGTGGCACCGTGATCAGTGCAACGCCGTTGGGCGACGCCACAAATTACACCATGACCGATATTGCAGCCGACGGCACGGGTGAGGCGTGGATGATCGGCTGGCAAACGCTTGACGGCGTGAGTGTGCCCGGGCGCTGGCATTCGAGCGATGTAACATTGCGTGAAGTGCCGCTGAGTTTTGACGGCAATACCGATTTGTCGCTGCTAAGCGTGGCCACCGATGGCGCGGCATTTGGTGTGACCAACGATACGCTTGCCACGCGCATTGCAGCCGACGGTACGGCGACGAATTTGGCGGCCGGACTGACGCTGCAGCTGCCAACCTCAGTGACCGATAGCAACGGCGCCGGCACGCTTGCAACCGGCAATGCTCGGTTGGGCGGTTTGCTGACGCTGGCGGTTTGGGATGGCCCGGCGCTAGTGTTTCAGGACACCGTCACGGGTGGCAACGGCGTCATCGGCGGTCGCGAAAATGGCGACGATGTGCTGCTTGGACTGCGTGTGCCGTTGACCGGTCCCGAGCTCGGCGTCTTTGTTGATCCGAGCGGCAGCGCGACCTACCAACCGCTTGTGCCCGTCGGCAATGCTGAGCTGTTTGGTATGGACCGTAGCGATGCGGGATTTGCCTTTGGTTCAGTCGAAGGGAGCGCGGCGCTCATCGACCTTAACGATCTGGATGTCACGATCTTGTCTGATGTGGGCGTGCCTGGCTTCGAGTCATTGGTGTCCATGGCCCGGATCCAGGGTGAAGAATGGCTGTTCACGCTCGACGGACCGGCCGCCTATCTGCGCGTGCAGGTCAATGCAACGGTGCCCGACACGGACGACGATGGGATCGCAGACGATGTGGATAACTGCCAACTGCTGGCGAACCCGGATCAGGTCGACGGCGATGGAGATCTGATTGGCAATCGATGCGACGCGGACTTCAATAATGACTGTATCGTCAACGTGATTGATCTGGGTATTTTGCGTACGGTATTTTTCACACCGGATGCAACGGTCGACATGAACGTGGACGGTGTGGTCAACGTGATTGACCTGGGCATTTTGCGCACGGCGTTTTTCCAAAGCCCGGGACCTGGCGCCCCGGGCAATGCGTGCGCGCCTTAGTCGTCGCGCTTCGATTTTGGAATATCGACGCGTCCGGCGACGCGGCGGTAGTCGATCGATCCTGATCCGTCGCGTTCGACGGTCAGACTGCCTGCCACATTCACAACGTCTATGTCACCGGACGAATCGGTACCGACGTACACGTCGCCCGAGATGTTATTCGCCTCGATGTCGCCCGAAGAATCCCGACCAACGCGAAGTGACAACGCATCTTCGACGCTGATGTCCCCGGAGCTGTCGGTCTTGATGTCGACGATACCGGCACCGCGGATGTCCAGGTCGCCCGAGCTGTCGACGTTGATGGTGACGTCCCCGTTGACCTGCCGAATATCAATGTCGCCGGACGAGTCAGTCAGCGTCACGGGACCGGTGTTTTCCATCGCGAGGTCGCCACTGGAATCGTAGACGGTGATCGGCATATCGCTCGGGACGGTGAGTGTCAGGTCCAGGCCGCCAATCAAAGAGTTGCCGTTGCCGCGTTCAGGTACGTGGGCGATTACCCGCAAGACGTTGCCGTCGTGTTCCTCGATAATCCGAATTTCATCGATCCGGTCGCGGTAGCGATTCTGTACGCAGGCTTTGCCCTTGGCGGTCAGCTGCGTGGGCCCGCTGACGCCGCGAATATTCAGATCGCCGGCTACGGCACGTACTTCAATTGTGGTGACGCCACGCAGGTCCATCTCCATGGCCAGTTCCTTTGCACCGGCGCACCAGTTCCAGTCCGCATACGCGGGCATCGAGGCGCTAAGCGCGATGAATGAAAGGCTGGCGGCAAGTTTTGTGCGCATTGGGCTGCTCCATAGGTCATCTGTAATGTATTAAGCCTTCGATGCGCGCAAAGGCGCAGGGGTTTGAACGTGATGGTTGCCATGCCTGCGGCGCTAACGGTATGGTTCCAGTGCATTTTTCAGGTCTTGCTCACGGCTTCTCATTACTATGTCCAATTCCCCGCGCCTGCAACGCGTCCTCGCCCTGTGCGCCGACGTGCTCGAACGCCCTGGTGCGGAGCGCATGGCGTACCTGGCCGCCGCGTGCGACGGCGATTTCAGGCTGCGCGCGTCGGTCGAGTCCGTGCTCGTTGCGCTTAAGGACGCGCGTCAGTTTATGGACGTGGCGGACATTCGCGGCGACAACTTTGCTGAGTATGTGGGTGAGGCTGCGGGCGACTATTCGCTCGAAGAGTTGCTGGGTATCAGCCCGCTTGGCGCCGTCTATCGCGCCACCAATCAGGCCGGGGACATCTTTGCGATTCGTGTGGTGCGCGGACACCTGTGGGCACGCGAGTTGATCGAGCGCTTTAGCGACGAAATAGAAATCTACTCGCGCATTCGCCATCGCTCAATCGCGTCGCTCCTCGATGGCGGGGTCAGCGTCAACGGCTCGCCGTACCTTGTGTATGAATATATTCACGGCGATCCGATTGATCAGTATTGCGACAGCCAGGGATTGAGCGTTGATCAGCGCTTGGCATTGATGCGTAACGTGTGTCAGGCCGCGCATGTTGGCCATACCCATCTGACGGCGTGGCGCAGTTTGCGTCCATCCAACGTGTTGGTGACCGCGGACGGCACGCCCAAGCTGCTGGATTTTGCACTGGCGACGCTGTTGCATCGCCAGCACGGGCCCGAACGTTCGCATGACACCACCTTGTCGTCGATGTGGATGTCGCAGTTTGCGGCACCCGAGACGTTTGATGGTGCGCCGGCCAGTGCCACGGCGGATGTGTATTCGCTCGGCGCCATGCTGTTCGAGCTGTTGACCGGGCAGCGCCGGCCCCCATATCCGCTGGAAGAGGCGACGCCCGCGCTGCGACGCGCCAGTGCGCAGGTCAAGCACAATGAAGATTGGGCGTTGCGCAAAGCGATCGCCCATCGACGATCGACCACCGCCGAACAACTGGAGCAAGTGCTCAGCGGCGACATCGACGCATTGATCGACAAGGCGATCAGCCCGCAAGTGAGTCACCGGTTTGATTCGGCGTCGAGTTTGGCGCGTGCGATTACGCGCTATTTGAATCGCCAGCCGTTGTTGCTCGACGACGACCAGCTGGGGCAGCAGCAGGCCAACTCGACGAAGGCTTTCGCGTTGGGTATGACGGTGGGTGTGGTGGTGCTGGCGGCGTTCGCCTATCTGCACTTTGTCGAAGGACTGTTCTAGCCTGCATTATTCATGAAACATCGCAACGAGGGTGTCGAGGTGCCGCCTGAC
>CAYGSQ010000230.1:0-6016 GCA_964352435.1 uncultured Gammaproteobacteria bacterium
GTTGTCGTCCAGCATTTCGTGCTAACGCGCGTGATGACGCTCATCGAGCAGCTCGGGACGTCGCGTCATCGCACGCTTGGGATCGCGCCACATTTTGCGCGCTCGCTCGCTGGACTCCAGCGAGGCCTTGCGTGCCTCCAGACGCAGCACAGGCAACGTCACCGTACGCGTGTAGTCACGCAGGACGTGCATGCGATTGACGATGATCGCCCGCACGGTTTCAAGGTCAACGCCGGTCTTGCGCGCTTCAAACTGCGGCGTTGGCATGACGCGGCGGACTTTGGCCAGGCCCACGGCCTTGAGCACGCAGATGTACATCCAGCCAATATCGAACTCCCATTTATGCGCAGAGAAGCGCGCGGAGCTTGGGAAAGCGTGGTGATTGTTGTGCAGCTCTTCGCCGCCGCACACAAAAGCGACCGGCGTCAGATTGCGCGCCGCATCGTCGCACTCAAAATTACGGTAGCCGGTCCAGTGACCCAGGCCGTTAATTACGCCGGCCGACAGCACCGGCATCGCCAGCATTTGCACCGCCCAGATCGTGATACCCACGACACCAAACAGCACCAGGTCGATGAGCGCCAGCGTGATGATGCCCAGGTTGGGAAACTTGGTGTAGAGATTACGCTCGATCCAGTCGTTCGGTGTGCCGCGACCGTATTTTTCCTGCGTATCAACTTTGCGTGCTTCCGCTTGATAAAGCTCGGCGCCTTCACGCAGCACTTTGCCAATGCCTTCGATAACGGGACTGTGGGGATCTTCAGGTGTCTCGCAGCGCGCGTGATGTTTGCGGTGCACCGCTACCCACTCTTTGGTCACGATCGCCGTGGTCAGCCACAACCAAAATCGAAACAGATGTCGCACCACCGGATGCAGGTCGAGACCGCGGTGGGTTTGATCGCGATGCAAATAAAGCGTCACGCCCATCACGCTAATATGTACCGCCAACAACGTGATCAGCACGTAACCCCAAACGGGCGGCTGGTACAAACCAAAAAGAAACTCCATCGCATGTCTCCTGTCGTGTACGCGGCGGGGTGGCTACTGTAGCCTGCTTGAGCGCGCAGAACCACGCCTTGACAGCGCATACCGCCATACTTTAATGACGGTTATACGCCGTCAGTTCAATGGGCAACGCGGCACAGATCACACATTCACGCCGACGCGTCTTTTCGCCGCGTCGCAGCACATCGACGAGTGACGGGACGAGCATGCCAGAATTACCAGAGGTAGAGACCAGTCGGCTTGGTCTGACGCCCCATGTGGTTGGTCAATCGGTGACCAATGCGGTGGTGCGGCAGAAACGTTTACGCCAACCGGTCTCTGCGGGCGTAACCGGCACATTGCCGGGACTGACCATTGACGCCCTGCGCCGTCGCGCAAAATACCTGCTGTTCGACACCGCCAGGGGATCGCTGATTGTGCATCTGGGCATGTCAGGCAGCTTGCGCATGGTGGCGGACGATGAACCGCCCATGGCGCACGATCATGTCGACATCGTTTTTGACAATGGTCGATGCATGCGTTTTCGCGACCCGCGTCGCTTTGGTTGTTTTTTATGGACGGCGCGCGATCCACTCAATCATAAATTGATCGCGCATCTTGGCCCCGAGCCGCTGTCCGATGCGTTTGGCGGCGAGCGTTTGTTCGAGCGCTCGCGCAAGCGACGTGCCGCCGTCAAAAACTTCATCATGGACGGACGCATCGTCGTGGGTGTTGGCAATATTTACGCGAGCGAAGCCTTGTTTCGTGCGGGCATTCACCCCAAGCGTCAGGCGGGTCGTATTTCGCGTGCGCGTTACGACGTGCTGGCGGAGAAAATTGTCGATGTGCTGAGCGAGGCGATCGTGCAGGGTGGCACTTCGTTGCGTGACTTTACCGGCGGTGATGGTCAGCCTGGTTATTTCAAACAGAAGTTGAATGTTTACGGTCGTGCGAAAGAGCCGTGTGTTACGTGTAGCGCAGCGCTCAGTCAGGCGGTGATTGGGCAGCGGTCGAGTTTTTTTTGTACGAACTGTCAGACTTGAGACGACGGGTTTTTTTGCTCGCGTAGGTGCCTTGGCTCAGATCTGGTCGTCAGGCGCCAATCGCTCGATAGCCGACTAACCGGTCAAGTTGCGCCGAAAAAAGTAGACAGCCGCGCCAATGATCAGGCAAACCAGCGCAATGACGTCGGCCACGAAAACTGTTGCGATTTGCTTGTTGTATTGCCCCGTGCTGTAAGCCAGCCAAAGGAACGAGGTGACACTGGCAAAGCCGGCAAAAAAGGCGAGGACCTGCAGCGATGGCCGAAACGCCGCGTAAACAAGAAAGAGCCCGAGTAGCCCGAACATAATGGCACGATGGCGCATGAGAATGGCCAGGTTCGGTTCATCAAAAGGGATTCCATAAAGAGTGGCAAGTCGAGTGCTTCCAATAACACCAGACAGTGGCAGCAAATGGATGATCCCGACAATCACGAGGGCTGCTGTGACGATTTTTTTGCTGAGCATAGCCAAGACAACTTCCTGGTTGGCACTTTGTTATGGAGATGGTCTACGTGACGCTTCGCGTCAGAATTCGCCCAGCCAAATGATAACAGCAGGCATGTGAGCGTTGGGTTTGGAGTCATTATCTGACGCTTGTTTGAGGGAAGAAATTGGACCTTAACACCATGAATATAAATGAAAAATTGGTTCATTTTTGGTAAAATAACAGAGTTGTTTTTTACCTCAGGGAAGAGCCATGAATGCGACCAATCCTTTGGCGAAACGCCGTGCCGACATCGATGAACTGGATCAGTCCATGGTCAATCTTTGCCGCCGAATTAGCGCCGCTAACTATGAGTTGCTGGTGCTTATTCGCGAGTTTGATGAACGCGCCCGGTGGCTTAAGTGGGGATTGAACAACTGCACCGAGTGGTTGCATTGGCGGTGTGATATTAGCTCTAGTGCCGCGCGGGAGAAGATTCGGGTGGCGCATTCGTTGAAAGATCTTGCGGAGATTTCACGGGCATTTTCAACGGGCATGTTGTCTTACTCGACAGTCCGGGCGTTGACGCGCGTGGCGACGTCTGGGAATGAAGCGTCTTTGTTGGACTTTGCGCAGAGGGATTCAACCCGTCCGCAATTTACCGACGGACCGAAGAGCGTTTGGATCTAGAAAAAACCTACTTATTCGCATGCGCACTGCGAGATGAGTTGTGGCCATGCGAACGCCTACATCGAGGTGTTTTCCGGGAACGGAGCAGAACAGAAAACTCGAATTCGATCACACGACAACGAAGACGATTTTCGTGAGCCCAGGAATTCACTCCCAAAGAAGGCACGGAAGTTTTTCAGAATTGCTGGCGTGTTCAGTTGTATGAGAAAATCCCTGAAATAGCTTGGTAACAGGCGGCTTGAATCACAATGCATTTCCCTCAAGACCCACTTTTGCTTAGCCATGTCGGCTTGGGTGTCCTTGCGGTTATTGCCGGGTCGGTCGCCTTATTCGCGAAAAAGGGTGCGCCACTACATGTCAGAGCAGGCCGGGTGTTTGCTGGCGCGATGATTTTGTCGTCCCTGCTCGGAGCAATACTTGGACTAATAAACTACCGCGAGTTTTTTATCACTTTTCTGGCTGGCATTCTGGGTCTGACCTTGATCGCCAGTAGCCTGCTAACGTTGCGCAGCGACAACCGATCGCCCTGGTCACGTGGCGTTGCCGTCATTAACTTGCTCAACATGGTCGCCATGATTGCCGCGGGCACCATGGCACTAAAACAGCCGGACACAAGCCTGTTGGGCTTTGCTGCTGAAGACTATCTTTTTCTGGCCGGGATGGCCTTGATCGGGTTCATTGGTGATGTGTCCTATTTTCTAAAGAAGAAAATCCACCCACATCAAAGAATCGCACGGCACTTATGGCGAATGTGCCTGGGCTTCTTCATCGCGGCCGGCTCGGCATTCACGGGGCCAGGGCAGTCAGCATTCCCGCAGAGCATTCAGGAAAGCGGCCTACTGTCGCTGCCTGAATTGATCATCATCGCCATGATGGTTTTCTATCTGATTCGGACGCTGTTTTTTGCCCGATCACGGCCGCGCCCACGTTGAGGCGTGACGGTGCTGCACGGATGATTCACGCTTACGGCAACTTACCCTCCGTCAGCACTTCATACTTCGCCATCAGCGCGTCTTTGGTCTCTGCGCGATCCGGATCGAGCGGAATACAGTCCACCGGGCACACGACCTGACACTGCGGCTCGTCAAAGTGACCCACACACTCCGTACAATTGTATACCGCGTCACGATGAGAGCGAGCGACCGCTTCCGGTCCGATGCCGTCCAAAAAATTGATAGCACTGCACAGTTAGGTGTCGAGCATATCGTCACCCAGCGGCGCAATTTTTCACTGGACTAGTTAGCCGTTAAAACAATGAATTTAAATGAAAAACTGGTCGGCATTTGATAGAATTGGCAGGTTGTTTATCACCTCAGGGAAGAGCCATGAATGCGACCAATCCACTGGCAAAACGCCATGCCGATATCGATGAACTGGATCAGTCAATCGTCAATCTGTGTCGCCGCATTAACGCCGCCAACTATGAACTACTGGTGCTCATCCGCGAGTTTGATGAACGCGCCGGTTGGCTGAAGTGGGGACTGAATAACTGCACCGATTGGCTGCACTGGCGGTGTGATATCAGCTCGAGTGCGGCGCGGGAGAAGATTCGGGTCGCGCATGCGTTGAAGGATCTTCCACAGATTTCCCGGGCGTTTTCTACTGGCATGTTGTCGTACTCCAAAGTTCGGGCGCTGACGCGGGTGGCGACGCCTGAGAACGAAGCATCGTTGTTGGACTTTGCTATGACGACTACGGCGGCGCGTGTCGAAGAACGGTGCAGACAGTTGCGTAATGTACACCCCTCCGCGGAGGTGCGGGCGAATCGGGTGCATCACAAGCGGTCGCTTTCTATGTGGCGTAATGCTGAGCGCGGGACGATGACGATTACCGTCGAGCTGCCAGTAATTGAGGGCGAGGTGATCGATCAGGCGTTGAGCAAGGCGATGGAGAATCACGTTGAGAATAGCGCTGAGTTTGAGTCGACGTCGTTTGCGGCGCAGCAGGCGGATGCACTGGTGAATCGCGCAAAGACGAAGTCAGAAAAAACTTAGAAGCCAACTGGTACTTCCGCCGGCCAGATGGGCGGGCGATGCCAGATGTTGGCTTCATTCCCGATGACGTGGTTGATGATTACATCGATCTCGACGGCCACGACGAAAACCATGACCACGTCAGTTCTAACGCCCACGCCGACAGTCATTATCAGAGCGGCAACCACGGCAACACCGACTGCCACCACGACCACGGCGCGCCGGCCCGCCGACCCTGCGCGAAGGCGAGTGCCTCACATCAAACAATCGCCAGAATATTGCCAAGCCAAATCCGGGAGTCGGCGGCCAAGTATCACCTCAACACCACCAATCGCGAACCCTCAGCCTTTGACCTCGAATCAAGCACCAACATCCGACTCGCGGCCCGCGCCTTAGACCCCTCCGCGGAGGGGTTCCGCCCGACGTAGATTCTCCCGGCATTCATCGAATCAAATCCGAGAATCGGTTAGGAAAGTATCCGATCAATTCGACAGTACGATTCGAGCCAGCATTGCCTTTTTCCGGCACTCAAGCGTCAGCCGCAGACTCGCCAGCCGCCATCGAGACCCCTCCGCGGAGGGGTTCCGCCCGACCGATGTTCACTAACTGACTGCGGATCGCCAACTGACAACTCCTGCTCCAACTCTTACAAACAAGCACGTTGCGTGCTCACATCGCAGCGCCAAAATACGCGCCCTCCAGGACCTGCGACCGTTTTTCCCCGGCGCCGCCGTCTAACCAACTGTCACACAACTGTAATAATTGCGGCCAGCGTCTCGCATGGCCCGAAGGAGTCACATGCTCGAAGCCCTGACCGCTCAATCGGCCACCGAAAGCGCCGGCGCCCTCACACTCATCTACGTCGTCTTGCTGTCTTTCGTGCTGTCCACGTTACTCGCCTA
>CAYGSQ010000231.1:0-3472 GCA_964352435.1 uncultured Gammaproteobacteria bacterium
TTTGGCGGCGCTGTGTCTGAGCGACCTGCCGACCGCTTGTCACCGCTTCGCGCGCAATACGTACGCCGCGCTCATCGCGAATGATGTCGACTTCGCGATCCATCTCAAACTCGGGCGTGTCGGGCAACTCAATACGGGTTGGCGGCGACTTCGACGTCGTGTCCTCGCCCTCCTGTGCGTTGAAATAGATGATCTGCTTCCAGCAGCGCGTGATGTTGTCGCCCAGCACGAGCAGCAGGTCACCGGGCCTGGCAATCTCCAGCGCGTGCGCCGTCGCATCTTCTTCGCCGACGATAATTTCGATGTTCGCCGGATCAACGCCATTGTCTATCAGCACCTTTTTCATCATGTTTGGCACTTCGTCACCGTCGCGTCCGCGCGTGTGATCGTCACGCCTGCAGATGAAGTGGTCGAAGTGGCTGTGAGCGACGCGCGCGATTTCTTCGATATCCTCGTCGCGTCGATCACCCGGCGCGGCGAGTACCACAATGCGTTTTCCTTCGGGTTCGAAGCGATCAACCAGCTCGCACATTGCTTTCACGGCGGCCGGATTGTGCGCGTAGTCGAGAATGACTTTGAAGGGGTGCTCGGAGTAAATATTCATGCGCCCCGGCGCCTGGAAGAAGGTGGTGTCAAAGGTCCGCAGACCCTGACGAATGTTTTCCAGATTGATGTCCATGTTATAGGCAAGGGCAGCAGCGAACATTGCGTTCTGCACGTTGTGCATGGCGCGGCCCTCAACCGTCGCGGGAATCAGATGCGTCCACAACAGCGGTATATGGCTGTCGCCGTCGTAGATCGTAATCATGTGACCGTTCATGCCCTGCTCGAGCACAAACGCCTGGCCGCCCGCGCGAATGTGTTCTTTGACCAGCGGATGGCCCGCGTTCATCGTCACGTAACACAGCTTGGTGGCGTCGGTGTAGTCGGCCATTTGCAGGCACAAATGATCGTCGGCGTTGAGGACAGCCGCATCGCGTGCGATTTCGATCGGTACGCGTTTGACCTCGGCCAGTTGTTCCAGCGTGTCGATGCCACGCAGCCCAAGATGGTCGGCGGAAATGTTGAGGCAGGCGGCGACGTTACATTCGCTGTAACCCAGTCCGCTGCGCAGCATGCCGCCACGTGCGGTCTCCATGACCGCCGCGTCAACCGACGGGTCGCGCAGGATCATTTGCGCTGAGGTTGGGCCCGTCATGTCGCCCTGCACCGAGAGGCGGCCATCGATGTAGACGCCGTCCGTCGAGGTGAGGCCGACCGTAAAGCCGTGCATTTTGAGAATGTGCGCGAGCATGCGCGAGGTCGTGGTTTTGCCGTTGGTCCCGGTGACCGCCGCGATCGGAATCCGACTGGGTGAGCCCGCGGGAAAGAGTCCGTCGATGACGGGGCCTGCGACGTCGCGCGGCGTCCCTTCACTGGGCGCCACGTGCATGCGAAAGCCCGGTCCGGCATTTACCTCGCAAATGCCACCACCCGTTTCGCGATACGACTCGCTGATGTCCGTGGTCAAAAAATCCACGCCACCCACGTCCAGTCCAATTGCGTTGATGGTGCGGATGGCCATTTCCCGATTGTCGGGATGCACCGAGTCGGTCACATCAATCGCGGTGCCGCCCGTCGACAGGTTGGCAGTGGAGCGCAGGAAGACGACTTCGCCTTCCGGCGGTACGGTTTGTCGGTTGTATCCCAGTTGGCCCAGCAGGCGATCGGCCTGATGATCAAACTCCAGGCGCGTGAGCACCTTTTCGTGCCCGACACCGCGACGTGGATCGCTGTTGATGATATCGACCAGCTCTTCCACCGTGCGTTTGCCGTCACCGACCACGTGACCGGGCATACGCTTGGCGACCGCGATCAGCTCGCCGTTGATCACCAGCATGCGGTGATCAAACCCCTGCAAGAAAGACTCGACCAGTACGCTGCGCGCATGTTCACGCGCTTTGCCAAACGCCTCTTCCACTTGTTCGGGCGTGGCCAGGTTGATGGAAACGCCGCGGCCATGATTGGCATCCAGCGGTTTGACGACGACGGGGTAACCGATGCGCGCCGCGGCACGCTTCGCCTGTTCGGCGCTGCGAATCAAATATTGCGCGGGAACGGGCAAGCCCAGGTCGCGCAGGATGCCGTTGGTTTCTTCCTTGTCGGAGGCCAGCTCCACAGCGATGTTGCTGGTGTTGCCGGTGCAGGTCGCCTGGATGCGTTTTTGGTAGCGACCGTGACCAAATTGGACCAGGCTGTAATCGTTGAGACGTAGCCAGGGGATGCCGCGATTTTCGGCGGCGGCAACCAGTGACGCGGTACTTGGACCCAGTGCACGGCGTTGCGCGTAGCGAATGAACTCGTCGCGTTTTTCTGCAAAGTCCCAGTCCGCGCCCGGTGCGTCTTTGGGTTTGAGTTCCGCGGGCAGCAAGTGGTGAATAAGCTCGAGCGCCAGGCGGCCCGCTTCGCGACCTACGTTGGCATCGGTGTACGCAAACACCATGTTGTAGTGACCCTTTTGGCCATCGACGGAGCGCGTGCGTCCAAAGGTGACCGGCAGGCCGGCGACGTTTTGCAGCTCGATCGCCAGATGCTCCATGACGTGCCCCAGCCAGGTGCCGTCGTCTTCGCGCAGGCGCCGAACAAAGCCACCGGGCTCGCGATACGAGCAGCCGTGCTCATCCAGGCCCGGCAGGCACGCCAACAGCGGGTCTACAAATGCGGCGCCCAGCCGCCCGGTTGGCCAGTCTTCCAGTTCGCCCAGATCGAGCACGTGGCGTATGACCGGAAAGTGGGCGTACATGTTGGGGCCAACATAAACATTGGTAGAGAGAATGCGCATAGGAGCTCACCTTATTATGGTTAGCCTCCACTTTGCCCCGCGCGCGCCGTTTGTTCAACGGTGCAAAGGCGATCCGATTATTCGGGTGTCGCGGTGCGCGTCGCGATATCGAAACGACCGCCGTCGATCAGGATGTGCAGCTTGACGCCGATGAGGCTGACCGGCTCATCGCGGCGTGCCCGGTCCATGGACGAGTGAGTCAGCTCGGACGGGTCAATGATGGTGATGCCACCGCTGCCAACGACCTCAAGCGAATCGCCTGGCTGGATGAACGCTGCGGTGTCCTCGTCCAGCCCGATGCCGACCGCAAACGGATTGTAGGCCAGCGCTGTCAGCAGTCGGCCGATGCGGTCGCGTTCGCGAAAATGCTGGTCGATAATGAAATTGTTCGTCAGGCCAAGACCTGGGGCGAGCACAACTTTGGCCGGGCTGGGCGTGGCGCCTTCGGAGCCACCGGCGATCATATGCTCGGGCATGATGGCCGCACCGGCCGAGGTGCCGGCGACGTGCATACCCGCGGCATTGCGCCGACGAATCGCCTGTGCGACCGGCGTGCCGCCAATGGTGGTGGACAGTCGCAGCTGATTGCCGCCGGTCATGAATATGCCGTCAGATTTCTCGAGGTAGTCCAGGTCGTCCCCTTGCACGCAG
>CAYGSQ010000231.1:3482-5593 GCA_964352435.1 uncultured Gammaproteobacteria bacterium
CGCCCAGGCGGCGAAACAGCTTCTCGTAATTGCGCCCGGTGTCTTCGAGTTCTGACGCGGTCGGGATAATGGAAATGCGGGATTTTTTGCCGCCGCAAACCTCGACAAAGCGATCGAGTATCTGTGGGTTTTGCAGTTTTTCTTCCGCGCCGCCGATTGGAATGATCAGGCCGCGTGTGGTGTTGTTTTCGTCTGGTGCTGGTGCCACGTTGAGTAAACCTTCTAAGTGTTTTTCAGGGATTCGAACTGGCCGACGCGTATCGGTGAACCGGCGCGTACATGCCACGCGCCGCCAGCCATGACGTCATGAATGTTGTGCTCGGCATCGAGGACCACCAGATCCGCGTCGCCGCCGGTCGCCAGACGGCCTTTGTTATGCAGGCGCAATAAAGTGGCGACATTGAGCGTGAACGCGGGCAGCACGCGCTCCAGCGGTGAGCCTTCATTGAGCAGTTCTTGCAAGGTGGCGGCAAGGGCCGACGGCGCGCCGATGTCCATGCGCACGATTTCGCCATCATCGTTGAAGTGCGGCAGGCAACCGCCGCCATCTGAACTGATGGTTATTTTGTCCGCCGGATAGCCGCCGTTGAGGTAGCGTCGCAAACCGTCGGCGGCGGACCAGGCGTCTTCGCCGTCCGCGACCGGGAACGCGGTCATGTCGACGTAGCAGCCGCGCTTGGCCAGTGCACACGCTTCGACAAACAGGCCCTTGCGCCGATTGACGTGGGTGGGGTTGAACACCCGCGCCGGGATTTCAGACAGATCGAGTGCGTCGCGCACCAACGCGAGTCCGCGCGCGCCGTCGCCCAGATGCAAATGCACGATGCCGGCCTTGCCGGTCATCATGCCGGCGACATGCGCGTCACTTGCCAGGCGCAATATTTCATCGAGCGTGGGTTGGCTGGAGCGGTGATCGCTGATCGCGGTTTCGCCCACACCGATCACCGGATCAAGATTGACGATGTCGCTGCGCACGCTGCCGGTCAGCGTCACCGGCGGCAGGTGATAGCCGCCGGTATGGCAGTAGGCAGATAAACCTTCTTCGCGCAGACCCCGGGCGCAGGCGACCAGTGACTGGGTGTCGCGAGTTGTGTCGTCGGTGCCGAGTACGCCGACAACCGTGGTCACGCCGGCGCCCGTAAAACGACTCAACGGCACGGGCGGGACGCGGCTGGCAAAGCCCGATTCGCCGCCGCCGCCGGTCAGGTGAGCATGACCGTCAATCAAACCAGGAATGACGCGCGCGCCTGCCAGATCAACGATCTCGATGTCGAGTGCCCTGGGCAGTGCCGGCAGCTCATCGCCGAGCCACAGGATTTGGCCACCGCCGATCAGCAGGTGGCGGATGCCCAGTGGCTCGGGTGCATAAATATTGGCGTTGGTGAGTAGCTTCACGGGCGGGTCGCAGTGGCCGTCAGGGCGGCCATGTTACACGTTCTTTACCGGCCCCGGCGCGGCTTTTTACCGTTCAAAGTTTGCCGCAGGATCAGTTTTCTTTAATTTCTGTTGTTACAGAAACGAATGTTGGTTAAGATTGACCGGTCGAGGCTCATCCACGGCGTACGCGCCGTCGAAGAAGAGAATATGCACAAAGTACCCCGCGCCAAAGATCGCCCGATCACCGTTTACTGGGACCGTTCATGCCCCATGTGCAAGACGGAAATCGACGCGCTTAATCTGACCGCCTATGGCTTCGTGCTGAGCGACTGTTCGGCGCCCGATTTTGTGGATACCGAGGCCGCCGCCTGCGGCATTACCCGCGAGGCGATGCTGGAAGCGCTGCATCTGCGGGATGTAGACGGCAACTGGTACAGCGGCATCGATGCGTTCGAGATCATTTATCGACGCACCGGCCATACCCATCTGGCCAATTGGCTGGCACGCAAGAAATTACGTCCGTTCCACGACTGGCTGTACCGCCTGATCGCGCGCAATCGCTATTGGATGCCGCGCCTTGGCCTGCACAAACCGTATGGCCGCCTGCTGCGTTGGAGTCAGCGCCGACGCGCCAGCCAGGGCTAAAGCGCGGGTGCGGCCATCAGCATCAGGGACGCACACCAGGTTGCCGCGACCGTACCGACGATGTAGCCGAGCACCGCAAGCAATACGCC
>CAYGSQ010000231.1:5603-5993 GCA_964352435.1 uncultured Gammaproteobacteria bacterium
CGCCCCGCCGATATTCGCTTTACTGCCGATTGCCAGGAAGAAATAGGGCGCGCGAATGATGTACGCGGTAATCACGAGAAGAATGACGTGAATCAGCATCCAGATAGCGCCCACCATAAATATGCCGGGGCTGTCGTCGATGGCCCGGATGTCCATTTTGAGCCCAATGGTGGCGACCAGAACAAAAATGAAGACGGTGCCGATCTTCGATGCGCCCGCGCCTTCGTATTCGCGTGCACGAGTAAATGACAGGGCAACGCCAATGGCGGTCGAAATAATGATCAGCCAGAAAAAGCTTGAGGTGAAGCCAATACTTTGAAAAAAGCCGACTTTCCCAGGCTCAACCGTGCCGTCCATCGCTGCGAAAAACGGCCCAATCAGGCCCGCCAA
>CAYGSQ010000232.1:0-3886 GCA_964352435.1 uncultured Gammaproteobacteria bacterium
GGTTCAGCACGGCGGCGTTGCTATTATTGCGGACCTCAATGCTGCGGCTGGCAACCAGGCAAAAGAAGCGATAGCGGCCGAGTCCGGCTGCGATCGCGTCGAGTTCATTGAGGTGGACATTACGTCCGCAGAGTCGATTCGCAGCATGATGGATAGTGTGATCAAAACGCACGGGCGAATCGATGCGCTGGTCAATAACGCGTATCCCCGCAACGCGCAGTATGGTCGTGCATTTGAGGATGTGACGTACGAAGATTTTTGCGAGAATGTGAACCTGCATTTGGGCGGCTACTTTCTCATGTCGCAGCAAGTCTCGAGCGCGATGATCGAGCAGAAACAGGGCGTGATCGTCAATATCTCGTCTATTTATGGTTTTATGGCCCCGCGTTTCGATCTCTATGAAGGTGCGGATTTCACCAGTCCGGTCGAATATTCGGGTATCAAGGGCGGTCTGCTAACGTTGACCAAGTATCTGGCGTCGTATTTGGGGCCGCACGATATTCGTGTGAACGCGTTGTCGCCCGGCGGCGTTTACAACAATCAAGCCACAACGTTTGTTGAGCAGTACTCCCGCAGAACGTTAATCGGCAATCGCATGGCTCAGACGGATGACCTGACCGGTGCTCTAATTTTTTTACTCAGTGATGCGTCCGGGTACGTCACCGGCCAGAATATGGTCGTTGACGGCGGCTGGAGCATCTGATGACGTGTGTACGTCGTGTTGAACGCGGACAAATAGTTCATGGATAACAAGATTGCCAAGACTCTGTGCGAGTGGGGGGTGTGCGATGAAAACGCCATTGAACCGTTTTACCCCAGCGTGCGTGATCGGGACGATATTTCGATGCTCCGCTGTGCCAAGTCGGGTGTGATTTTTACGTCGACGTCCGAGCATATGGATATCACTCACTACTCGGACAAGCACGAGTATCCGCACTACTGGAAAGAGGACAACCGAAAGAAAGCGATCATCGATTCATTCGAAGATGCGTCCCGTAGAAAAGATCAGTTCCAGACTTTGATCAGCAACAAGAAATGGCTGGATGTTGGCGCGGGCGCGGGCGGTGTTCTTGATGAGTTGGCGCCCTTTGCACATGCCGCGATGGCGGTTGAGCCACAACAGCGTGCGCTCGATGCATTGCGCAAGGAAGGCTACGAGGCCTACGCCGATATTGCCGACGTGCCGTGCGACGATTTCGACGTGATCTCATTGTTCCATGTTTTCGAGCATCTCACCGAGCCGCAGGATTTACTGCGCGTGGCGTATGAAAAGCTGAAACCGGGCGGCAAGCTTATCGTCGAGGTCCCTCACGCGAACGATTTCCTGTTCGCTTTTCTGGGGCTCGAAGAGTTCAAGCAGTTCACGTTTTGGAGCGAGCATCTGGTTCTGCACAACCGCAGCTCGCTCAGTGCGTTTATGGACAAGGCAGGTTTTCGCAATACGGTCATTTCCGGTTTTCAGCGCTACAATCTTGCGAATCACCTGCACTGGATGAAAGAGAAAAAGCCAAGTGGTCACATCAGGTGGAGCATGCTGTCGACCGACGAGCTTGATCGGGCGTATTCCAATATGCTGCAAAAAATTGACATGACGGATACCTTAATCGCGATTGCAGAAAAGTGACCGCGGCAATTTCCACAACGTTGCCAGGTCATAAAGCGTTGCGGTCTCTCATCTGTTTATGAAGTCTCACCGTCAGGTCTTTCGCTCCAGCGCCGTCATCGGCGGCGCGTCCGTGATCAATATGGTTATCGGCATCGCCAAAGTGAAAGTGCTGGCGGTGCTGCTCGGCCCGGTCGGCATTGGTCTCATGGGCATGTACCAGAACATTATGGCGGTGGCATCGGCTGTCGCAGGCTGCGGTCTCGGCACCAGTGGCGTTCGGCAATTGGCCGCCGCGGCGGACGATGCGAAAACCGTTGCGATTGTTCGACAAGCCCTGTGGACCGGTAGCCTGGTGCTTGGCCTGGCGGGGATGGTCTTCGTTTGGCTATTGCGCGAGTCTTTGGCCCAGTGGGTGTTTGGCAATGCTACCTATACGAGTGAAGTGGGCTGGCTCGGCGTTGGGCTCCTGCTTACGCTGATCGCCGGTTCGCAGACGGCACTGCTGCAAGGCTTGCGCCGGATCGACGATCTGGCAAAGGTCAGCATTCTTAGCGCCATCGTTGGCGCGCTTGCCGGCGTACTGGCGGTGTATTTTCTGGGCCAACGTGGTGTGTTGTGGTTTGTCATCATTGCGCCCGCGGCGAATGTTCTGGTCGCGAGTTACTACGCGCGCCGCTTGCCGCGGGGCCCTCTGCGGACTGACCCGGCTGCGCTGCGTGAGCAGTGGCAGGCGCTGTTAAAACTGGGCATCCCCTTGATGGCGGCTGGTTTGGTGATGCTACTGACCCAGCTTGTCGTGCGCTCTATTGTGCTGCGTGAACTGGGCCTCGACGCCAGCGGGTTTTTTCAGGCGGCGTGGGCGATCTCGATGATCTACGTCGGGTTCGTACTCAACGCAATGGCGATGGACTACTATCCGCGCCTGAGCGCGGCAATCAGCGAGCACAGTCGCGCCAGACAACTGGTTAGCGAGCAAGCAGAGATGGCGCTGCTGTTGGCCGCGCCGGCGCTGCTGGCGATGGTCACCTTGGCACCTTGGGTCATCCAGTTGCTTTACACACCGAGCTTTGGTCCGGCGGCTGACGTCCTGCGTTGGCAGGTTCTGGGCGATGTTCTCAAAGTTGCGACCGTACCAGTGGTGTTTGTTTTTCTGGCGACCGGGCACGGCGGCATTGCGATTGGCATCCAGCTCCTGTGGAGCGCAATCTATTTGGCTGCCTTGGCGCTGGGTCTTGAGCGGTTTGGCCTGATTATGACGGGCATCGGGTTCGCTCTGGCGTATTTGGTTTACTACGTCGCGGTGGTGGTCGCAGCAAATCGACTCATTGGATACAAGCCAACGCGGCGCAATTTTCTGTTTCCGCTGTTACTGCTTGTATCCGGGGGCGCCACCATTGTTCTGACCGCCACGTCGACTGCCGCCGCCTTGTCATTTGGCGCGTTGGCCACGCTGATTGTCAGCGTGTATAGCCTGCGCCGACTCAATGATCTTATTGATGTGGGTGGTTGGCTGCGCACGAAGCTGCGCTGACGCGACGTAACATTATTTATGACGACTATTTTTGCTAAAGGGCATTACCGCATATGGCAACGAAGTTAAAACAAGTATTTGAAGACGAACGGGCACCGGCCTTTATCATTGCGGAAATTGGGGTCAACTTTAATGGTGATGTCGAGCTTGCCAAAAAAATGATCGATGCGGCGCGCGAGTCAGGTGCAGACGCGGTCAAGTTTCAGACATTTACTGCCCAGTCTCTGGTGACGCAGGGCACGCCAAAGGTGCGCTATCAGGAAGAGACGACGAACGCATCAGAGTCGCATTACGAGATGATCCGTAAGCTGGAATTCAAGCGCGAAGACCATGCGCCAATCATTGAACACTGCAGAAATTCCGGTATTGAATTCATTTCAACGCCCTATGACGTCGACAGCGCCGTTTTCCTCAAGGGCCTGGGTGTAGAGGTTTTTAAGACGGCATCGGCGGATCTTGTGGATTTGCCGCTGCAGGCTTATCTGGCTGAACACGCGGACTACTCGCTGGTTTCAGTTGGGATGGCGACTTTGGGCGAGGTTGAGGACGCCGTGAACGTCTATCGTGAACAAGACAACGACAAAGTTGTGCTGCTGCACTGCGTTGCCAACTACCCGTGTTCGGACGAAAGCCTGAACTTGCGTGTGTTGCAAACGTTGAAGCGCACGTTTGGCTTGCACATTGGCTATTCAGATCACAGCATTGGACCGCTCGCGGCCTGTGTGTCGGCTGGTCTTGGCGCGCGTGTT
>CAYGSQ010000232.1:3896-5989 GCA_964352435.1 uncultured Gammaproteobacteria bacterium
CTCATGCTCGGTTCATCGGTGAAACGTTGTCAGGCAGAAGAGCGGCAAATGGCACAGGTATCGCGCAAGAGTATTGTCGTCGCCCGAACTCTGTCCGCGGGCACCGTCATCACGCGGGACGACCTCACGACCAAGCGTCCGGGCACCGGAATTCCCTCGGCACGCTTTGCTGAGGTCATTGGAAAAACGACGCGGACTGACCTTGCCCCCGATCATGTCTTGTCATTTACGGATCTCGATTAGCGTGCGCATCGCCGCGGGTATCTGATCATGGACTATCGGCATGTGAAAGTTCTCTATCTGGCTCACGGCCGTGCTGGAATCGAGTGCCTGAGAAAACTACTGTTCGAACTGGGGGTTAGTGCGGCGAACCTGTTTGTGCTGACCTACGAGCGAGCGGAAAACGATGAGCTGATTCAGCTTTGCATGACCGAAAGCGTGGCCTGCTCAACCGCGTCAATCAAGGACAGCGAAACAAGAGATCGTCTGGCTGAATTTGGTGCGGACGTGGTTGTGTCCATGCATTTTCGGGAGCTTATTCCGGCTGCCGTGTTTGAATCAACGACATTTGGCGGGATCAATCTTCATCCCTCTTTGTTGCCAAAGTACCGCGGTTGCTTTTCCGGTGTGTGGGCCATCATTCATGGTGAGACGCATACGGGCGTGTCGTTTCACTATCTCAATGAGAAGTTTGACGATGGCAGGATCGTACTGCAGTCAGAGCTGGTTATAGCGGACGCCGAAACCGGCCATTCGATTTTTAACCGGTTGATTGATCTTGGTGTGAACTGCTTCAACGATGCTTTCAGGCTGGTCGTTCAAGATCGGTTCAAGGGCCTGGAGCAGGTCGGCGAGCCGACCTATTTTGGCCGCGCGCTACCTTACAACGGGGTTATTGGCTCGGAGTGGTCGGATTCTGAGGTTGAACGTTTCATCCGCGCGTTGAACTTTCCGGGCCTCGACGGCGCCCAAGTTGAAACCGAAGACGGCCTGGTGGCTGTCAATACAATGGACGAGTATCAAGATCTGATGGTGGGCAAATGATTTATGTATCGACGGGCGGACTGAAGCAACAAACGTCGTTCGCAACAACGAAGCAGTTCTTGGCGGCAGGCATCACCAATATTGAGCTGTCTGGCGGCGCGTATTCGAAGACGCTGCTTGACGACCTCAAGACACTTCGGTCGGACTGTCATTTTCAGGTGCATAATTATTTTCCGCCAGCCGAGGAGCCATTTGTTTTCAATCTGGCGTCGCAGAAGAAAGAGATACGCGAACTTAGCATTGAGCATGTAAAAAGAGCCATACACTGGGCGCGTGAGCTTGAGCACAAACGTTACAGCTTTCATGCCGGATACCTGCTTGACCCGGATCCAAAAGAATTGGGACAGCGGATTGCCAAGCGCAACCTGTTCGATCGGGAGGATGGTCTGCAGACCTTTGTTGATGAGGTAAGCAAGTTGGCGCTGTACGCGAAAACACAGGGTGTTGAGCTGTTAATCGAGAACAACGTACTGTCTGCGGGTAACTATCGGGAATTTGACGGCGATCCGTTTTTGGCGGCGACACCCGAAGAGGCACAGTACGTCATGCAGAACACGCCCGACAATGTGAATCTTCTGGTCGATGTTGCGCATCTGAAAGTGTCTGCGCAAACACTTGGTTTTGATCCCGTCGCCATGTTTAGCTTGTGCGAACCCTGGATTCAGGCCTATCACCTTAGTGACAATGACGGGACCCGGGATTCCAACGAATCGATTCGCGACGACTCTTGGTTTTGGCCGTACCTGAAAAAGACACTGGACTATTATTCGCTGGAAATCTACGCGGTAGAGCCGGCGCTTATCGTTGAGCAGGTCGCAATGACGCAGCGCTTTCTCGACGCTTAACGGCAGTACGGGTGCATGCCCGGCGTCAGGTTTCCGCCTTGGCTTGATAAAGCAATCAAGCCCACAAGTTTTATCTAATCTCATGCTCGGCGGATTCGCTTGATGGCCACGTCGGCCCAGCGCATTGCAGCCTGATTTTGACTCGAAACTAATCGGATTTAACGGTTTGAGGTACGTCGGTGATGACGGAACAACATAATATTC
>CAYGSQ010000233.1:0-5972 GCA_964352435.1 uncultured Gammaproteobacteria bacterium
GCAAGGAGTTGCTCGATAATATAGATGCGCGGTTCTATGGTCATGACCTGTGCGGTATCGACCGTACGCGTGAGCCGTAACGTGGGGTAGCGTTGCGGTGCCGCGACGTGCGTGCCGCTGTCGTCGGCCATGAAACCGCCAACGTCGTGCACCTGCAATCCAATAAAATGTCCCAGTCCGTGCGGGAAGAATTTGGTCGCCAACCCGGACGCCAGGGCATCGTCCGCTGAGGTGTTGATGACGTCTGCATCAACCAGAACCTGTGCGAGCTGGTGTGTCGCTTTTGCATGCAAAGCGACATAGTCCACGCCCGGTGCGATGGCGTTGCACAAGCCTTGTTGCACCACATCTACCGCGTCAATCATCGCGCTGAACGTATTTTTTTCGCGCGCGTACGTGCGCGTAATGTCTGACGCATAGCCGTGGTACTGGCCTCCTGCGTCGATCAAAAACGAGCGCGATTCGGCAGGTACATCCAGATCATGATGCGTGTAGTGCAGCACCGCCGCATGTTTGTTGAGACCAATGATGTTGGTGTAAGGCAGATCGTATTCGGTAAGACGCGTGGCGGCGCAGTAGGCCATGTGAATCGCATACTCGCTGTCACCGGCATAAAACGCTTGTTTGGCGGCGATGTGGCCGGCGACGCCAATGCGCGTGGCTTCGATCATACATTCGACTTCGTAGTCGCTTTTCCACGCGCGGTAAAAATGCAAATAGTTGACCAGCGCTGGCGGATTGGATTGAGCAAAGCCCCAGGCTGCAATATCGTCGGGCGCATCACCCAGGAAAGCGACATGGCCGCCCGGCATCAACGCGCGTGCCTCGTCAACGTTGCGCACTACATGGATATCAAAACCGCTCGCCCAAAACCCGTCCGGATCGCTCGGCACGGCGTGCCAGTAGTCGATTGGCTGACAGTAAATCAGTGTTGGCCGCTGGCCAGCCTTGTGCACCACAAAACTGTCAGGCGCATCCGTAACGGGTAGCCAGGCCTTGAACAGGGGATTGCACTTGAAAGGATAATAGTTGTCATCCAGGAACAACGCTTGAGGTCGGCCGGAGTACACCACAATTGCATCGAAGTTCGCGCGCGCCAACGCGTTATCGTAGAGCGCCGCGTGAGTGCTCAGATGAGCGGGGTAGGTTGAGGCCGACATAGATGCTCCGAAGTCCTGCAATAAGACTTCGGATAATACGTGGGATAAGCGCGCGCCACCAACGGTGGCGCGCGTCGTTTAGTGTTCGTCGCCGTGGTAAGCGATGTTGACGCGGAAATTCAGTTCGTAATGACAGCGCAGTTGATTGATCCGGCCCTTGCCGTGCCAGCCACGGCACACACGCCGCCCGCTGACCTCGGGTTGACCTTGTTCAATGGCGGTGCCAATCGAATCAGAGATGTCGAAGCCGCCATGCGCGCACTGCACGTTCTTGCAGCGAAACTCGAAAAACGCAAGCGCCTGGGGACCAAAGCTGCGGCCGTTCATGGTCGGCTCGGTCTCGTTATCGGGTGGGCTAATGACGAGGTTGACGGCCAGATGGCGCACATTGGGGTAACGATCGGACATGCGTGGAACCGTCGAAAGTTTTTCGCTGCCAGCCGATTTGCCGTCGGGAATATCTACGAGCTTAACGTCCCGCTTCTTGAAAAAAGGAATTTTTAGCGATCCAAACACCGGATTCTCCAGTCATCGTCTGCCAGTGGTTAACTCAATTCAGGACAAACCACAAAAGCCAGCCGAGTCGCCAGTTCCTTTTGCAACCCCGCTATCCTTCAATTGAAGGACCGGTGGCTTTGCGTCCCCGCCTTACGGCGAGTTTGCCCCGAGACCTGCTCTCATTTTGCGCGAGCATTTGATCTGCCTGCTTTATATGTCAGCATCGGGTGCAATGATGTGATTCCAGTCACAACCGAAGTGAAGTTGCCTGAAAGTTCACGTTTTGCCAACAAATAATTGCACTATGTAGCATCAGGGCCTCACTTCTGCGGACACGGATATTTGTATGAGCGACCAATACGTTTTAGGAACGCACCCCGAGGAAACCGAGCGGTTGGGCCAACAGCATCAGATTTGGCACGCTGCAACGACCGCGTTGTGGGGCATGGCCGGGTTTGGGCCGGGGCAGTCCCTGCTTGATGCGGGCTGTGGTCCTGGTTTCGCCACTGCGGATCTGGCCAACCTCGTTGGGCCGAATGGGCAGGTGCACGCGCTCGATAATGCGCAGCGGTTTGTCGATATGGCGCAAGCTCGCGCACAGGCTCTGGGTCTGAAGCAGGTTGATGTCGTCTGCATGGATGTGACGGATCTGACGCTCGCAGCTGAATCGTTTGACGGTGTTTTTCTGCGTTGGGTGCTGTCGTTTGTGGCGGAGCCGGGGCCGGGCGTGCAGCGACTGTGTGCGGCGCTCAAGCCCGCTGGCGCGCTAGTCGCCATGGACTATTGCAATTACCGCGCGGCCAGGTTGTACCCATCGACCGACACCCTCGTGGAGTTGTTTGATTACTTTGGCGAGGCCAACCGCCTGAGCGGGGGCAGCTACGATCATGGTGACGGGTTGGCAGAGATGGCGATACACGCGGGTCTCGACGTTCGGTACCTGGAACCCGTGGTCTTTGCCGCGCGACCGGGTGACCGCTACTGGCACTGGTTCACGACGTTTTGCCGCGTGTTCATTCCGTCGATGGTCGAGTCGGGTCAGATGCCGGCCGATTTTGCCCGGCGTGTTGTCGAGCAACTGCGTGAACGCGAAACCTTGCCGGGCGCGTATTTCATGACGCCGCCGGTGATGAAGATGATCGCCGTCAAGCCGCGCTAGCTTTTACGCCCGGCTTAGCACCTGTGGTCGCTCGAACGGCTCGTCGTCCGACGTGCCGCGAGCACCGTCGATGATGTCGTTGGCGATGCGTAGTTCGGCCTCGAGATTCTCTATCTTTTCACGCAACTCGTCGCGTTGCGCTTCAAAGTCACTCCAACGATCGCGATTTTCCTTGACGATGTCTTCGAGTGATTCGATAACCTGATCTCGGGCATTGAGCGCGTCTTCAAATTCCTTGCGGTCAGTATTGCTTTGAGCTGACGTGTCTTCTGGCGCTGCGTCGTTCTGATCGCTGGCGGCCAGTACTTCGTCCAGTTCATCTCGCTGGCGCTCGACGTCCGTCGGTGTTGTGTCGGGCGCGTCGTTTTCCGGTGGAAGTTCGACGGGTAATGTGATTGCCACGGTTTCCATTGCGCCATCGAAGTCAGCCTGGTTCGTGGTGGTGTCGGCTTTCACATGCAACTGATGTCCGCCGACAATATGTTCTTCTTCGACCAGCGCGCTGTGGCGGGCGACGGGTGTTGCGACGTCAGGCACCGGTTCGGCCTCAGTCTCAGTTTGCTTCTGCACGACTTGTGCATCGCGCCGGGGGCGTGTTGGCCACCATAGACCCAGACAAATACCCGCGCCCCACGCGAGTGCAAAGCCCACCAGCGGCAGCACCAGTGCGCCTTTCGCGGGTGCCGGCGAGCTGCGCAGCATAAGGAGGTAGAACGTCAAAGCGCCCACGCAAAGAACAACAAGCCACACCGGTGCGATGCGTCCGGTGTGTGACGTTGATACGTCTGATACTGAATCGGTCATAGATTCCCTGTCTATTGCGTTGTCATAACGCACTGGTGATCACGCACACACGTACGCGTTACCAGTAGTAACAGTCTGTCGACAGGGAGACGCAGACGCTGATCACAAATACGCGACAACGACCTTGGCCGTCGTTGCCGCGTTGCGCGTATTACGCGTCGGTGAGTGCGTCTCGCGTTGCGTTGACCAGCATGTCCACTTCCGCGGAAGTAATGCGAAAGTGCGGCGTGTAGCGCAACGCATTATGTCCACCGTGGATGATGTTGATGCCTTTCATGCGCATCTTTTCTTCAACGCTGCCCGTGCCGTAGCTCTTGAATTTTGTTGGGTCCAGTTCGCATGAGGCGAGTAGACCGGTGCCCTGCACCTGGGTGATCGCGCCACCCAATTCGTCCTTGAGTGCCTCGAGCTTGGTGACGAGCTCCGCGCCGCGGCGACGGATGTTGTCGCGCAGTCCGTCGTCGACCATGTCGAGAACCGCGCACGCGACATCCAGAGCGCGGGGATTGGTCGTCATCGTGTTGCCATATACGCCCTTGCGATAAAGCTGCGCAGCACGCTTGTTCATCGCCAGGACCGACAGCGGAAATTGGCCTGCGTTGAGCGCCTTGGAATAGGTTTCCATGTCCGGAGCAACGCAGTCTTCGAAACCAGGATAGTCCACGATAGACAGACAGCCCCGCGCGCGCAGTCCGGCCTGAATCGAATCGACCAGAAAAATGGAATCGTGTGCGTGGGTCAGCTCGCGGGCCACGTCGTAAAACTCGCGGCTCATGGCCTGTCCGGGGTTGCCTTCACCCATAACGGGCTCAACAAAGAATGCTTCGATAAAGAACCCTTCGCGGTCGGCCTGCTCGAAGATCGCTTTGAGCTGGGCGACGTTATTTGGCTCAACGGTCAACAGGCGGTGATCATCGCGAAAAGAAGCCAGATGTTTCTTATAGGTTTCCAAGGTGGAGTCGGAAAAACGCGCCGGGCGTTCGGTGCGGCCGTGAAACGCGCCCGCATGGGCCAGCAAAAAGCGTGGCTTTCCTGCATGGCGACCACCTTCGTCCGTCGCCGTTTTGGCATTGATGTCGGCGATACGTGCGCCCACCGTGACGGACTCAGAGCCGCTGTTGATGCACAGGAAACGGTCGAATGGCGTTTTGTTCTGATTGCGGTTGCCGACTTCGCGTCGGATCGCGCGATCAAAGCGCAGGTGGCTGAAGCTTGGCGTCATGATGTTGGCCATGACCTGATTGCGACTCATGGCGGCAAGGACGGTGTCCGGCGCGTGCCCAAATCCGAGCATGCCGTAGCCGCCTGAATCGTGCAGAACTGCACCTTTGGACGTGACGATCCATGCGCCTTTGCCCGCCAACGCCACGAACGGGCATACGGCGTCTTGCTTGTAGAAATTCACGAAGCCAGCTTGCAGTTGCTCAATTTGCTCGGCTTCATCCAGATCGATCAGTTCGCCAAACTCAGCTTTGAGTTTGAAAAAACGATAGACGGCGTCGTCAATGGCAATCATTAGTGCGGGGTCGAGCTTGCTGTAGTGTTCGATGACGTCATCGGGTAAGCCTGTCGTCAGGCGCGCACCGGCGCATTCGCGCATTGGGGTGAGGCGTGAAACGGGACCTTCCGGGTGCGCTAGGGTAGTGGCTTGCATACTGTATTCCTCGTTGCCCGGCGCGCAATGCGGGTGCCGCGGCCGGTGACTCAATATTATCGGCCTATCATATCGCAATATAAGGGGTGGGCGCTGTGACATTCGGTGGCCACCCGGGCGCTGCGCCGCTACAATCGGGGTTCGCATAACGCGGCGCAACACGGGGGCTCACGTGCCAGAAGAAGATCCATTTCGTTTATACGTCAGCCACCTGTGGGACATGGACGATGACTATCTGCGTCTGTTTGAGTACCTCAACGACGTTGAGAACTTCTTTTATGTCAACTTGAGCGACCCGGAATCCAGGCCTGCGTCCATGACGCTGGAGAACGTGCAGACGGCATTTCGTCAGCAAATGGAGCCCGCTGAAGTTGCGTTGGTGCTATCGAGCCAATATGTGCGCGATGCCAACGTGATCCAGTATCAGCTGGATCTGGCGCGCGCGCTGTCCAAACCGGTCATTGTCGTCGAGCCGTTTGGCCCCGATTCGGTCCTTAAGCCGGTCAAGGACCGGGCGGCCGAAGTTGTGCCCTGGTACAACCGCTCGATGGTCGATGCCATCCGCCATCACGGCCGTGGCGATCTCACGTCACGCTATGAGGTGATTGATTTTCCGTGAAGAGCAGGCGCCGCGCTGCGCTATTTTAATGTTACGGTGATCAAATATATCTACACTTCGCGCCACCAGGGCCAGGCG
>CAYGSQ010000234.1:0-4174 GCA_964352435.1 uncultured Gammaproteobacteria bacterium
TCGAGTCCGAGGGGCTCAAGATCGTCGTGGACCGCGACGCGCTGACGCTGATTGACGGCACCGAGGTTGATTTTGTCAAAAATGGTCTCAACGAGGCCTTTCAGTTCCGCAACCCCAACGTGGCCGGTGAATGCGGCTGCGGCGAGAGTTTCAGCATCTGACCCTGACAGCGGCAATACTGCCGCAGCGGGCCTCGATCAGCGCGTGCATCCCGTGCCTGCGTGCTTTCCCACACGCTGCCACCCCTGTCGAATATTGTTTGCTAAGCACCTGCTTTGAAGCGTAAAATCAGGGGTTTGTAGCGGTGCCGACTTGCGGCGTTGCGCGGACAAGCACCATATAAACCGCCTCGGCTCGCCGCGACCAGGCGGTTTTTTATCTCCCCCGCGGCAAATCGGAGGACCCGATGGCGATCGAACGCACACTATCTATTATCAAACCTGATGCCGTGGCCAAAAATGTCATTGGCGAAATTCTCAGCCGTTTTGAAAAAGCGGGCCTGAAAATCGTCGCGGCCAAAATGGCTCACCTGACCCAGGCTGAGGCCGAAGGTTTTTACGCTGTGCATAAAGACCGTCCGTTTTTTGCTGACCTGGTGTCGTTTATGACATCCGGCCCGGTAATGATTCAGGCGCTGGAAGGCGAGGACGCCATTGCCACCAATCGCAACCTGATGGGCGCGACCAATCCGGCCGAAGCGGATGCCGGCACCATTCGCGCTGATTTCGCTCAGTCGATCGATGCCAATGCCGTACATGGTTCCGATGCGCCGGAAACGGCTGCTCAGGAAATCAAATACTTCTTTGGCGACGACGGCGTTTGCCCGCGCACGTCGGCTTGATGTAACGCAGCCAACCTTGTGACTGACGCCATGGACAATTTGCTCGGTATGCCACGCGCCACGTTGGAAGCGTGGTTTACCGAGCTTGGTGAAAAGCCGTTCCATGGTCGTCAGGTCATGCGCTGGATACATGAACGTGGCGTCGCGGACTTTGACGCCATGACCGATATTTCCAAATCTTTGCGTGAGCGACTCAAGCAACATGCCGTGGTGTCTGTGCCGCCGGTCGTGTCCGATCGTACGGCCACTGACGGTACGCGCAAATGGCTGTTTGATGTGGGCCGCGGTCAGGCAGTCGAAACCGTTTACATCCCCGAACCCAAACGCGGCACGCTGTGCATTTCGTCGCAGGTCGGTTGTGCTCTTGATTGCTCTTTTTGTGCCACTGGCGCACAAGGCTTCAATCGCAATCTGACGTCCGCCGAAATTATTGCCCAGGTGTTTCACGCGGTGCGCGCACTGCACGACCCCGACGCGCCGCGACGTGCGGTGACCAACGTGGTCTTTATGGGCATGGGTGAACCGCTGGCCAACTATCGCGAAGTCGTGCCGGCGCTGAGTATTTTGCAGGACGACTACGGCTACGCGTTGTCGCGTCGTCGGGTCACGGTCAGTACCTCGGGTCTGGTGCCCCAGATCGACAAGCTGGCGGTCGATGCCAGCGTCGCTCTGGCCGTGTCGCTGCACGCGCCGGACGATGCGCTGCGTAATGAGTTGGTGCCGATCAATCACCGTCACCCGATTGCGACCTTGCTCGACTCATGCTGGCGCTATGCGCGAACGACCGGTGCGCAATCCGTCACCTTTGAATACACGATGCTCGATGGGGTCAATGACTCCGTGGCGCAGGCCAGCAAACTGGCCACGCTGCTTCGCCATCATCCAGCGAAGGTCAATTTGATTCCGTTCAATCCTTTCCCGGGAACGCAATATCAGCGCTCCAGTGATGAGGTGATTGCGCGATTCCACGATACCTTGCACCGACGCGGCGTGCGCACGATGGTGCGCCGTACTCGTGGCGACGACATTGATGCTGCATGCGGCCAGCTCGCAGGACAGGTCGCCGACCGCACGCGCGTGCGCTTGGGCAGTCGCCATTTTACTGTGGTCCAGGAGGCGTCTTGATGCGCACACTAGTTTTGGTTTTGATGACGTCGCTTTTGCTTGTCGGTTGCGTCACCGAAGGTGGAGACGATCGACCAAAACCGTCAGCCAAAGAAGCGTCGCTTGCCAACCTTAATTTGGGTGCCGCTTACTTGCGTCAGGGCGACGCGGAAGGGGCCGTCAATAAACTGCAACGCGCCGTTGATCTGGACGAGCACAATGCCCAGGCCCAGGCGACTCTGGCCTTGGCCTATGAGCGCATCGGTCGTGATGACGAGGCTGACCAGCACTATCGCCTCGCGCTTCGTCACAGCAGCGATGATGCGGTGATCGACAATCTTTACGGCGCATACCTGTGCCGCAATGGCCGCCTTGACGAGGCGCAAACCTATTTGCTGCGGGCGGCGAATAATCCCCGCTACCGAACGCCGGAAGCGGCCTACACCAACGCCGGTATATGTGCGGTACGCAATGAAAGTTGGGAAGAGGCCGAGGAATTTTTCCGCTCGGCGCTGCGTAACAACCCGCGCTATGGCGACGCGTTGTGGCACATGGCCAAGCTGAGCTTTGATCGTGATCGGGACTTGCAGGCGCGCGCGTTCATCGAGCGTTTGTCGTCTGGCGCTGCGCTCCCTTCGCACGTGCTGTGGCTCGGGCATCTGGTTGAGAACCGCCTGGGCAATCGAACCGCCGCCAAGCGCTATGCGCAGCAACTAAAGTCCCGGTTCCCCGAGTCGCGTGAGACCGCACAGCTGCTGGAGTCAGAACGCAATGGCGGATGACGAAGAAAAAGCACAAGGGCATTTTGCCAATGAGCCCTCACCGGGCGAACTGTTGCGCGCGGCCCGTCTGGAAAAAAAGCTCGACACAAAAGAGGTGGCGGCAACGCTAAACGTTGATCCGTGGATGCTCGACGCACTCGAGCATGACGAATACGGGGCGTTGGGCGCGCCCGTGTTTGCGAAGGGCCATCTGCGCAAATATGCCAAGGCCCTGGGTCTTGATGGCGATGACCTTATGGTGGCCTACTACCAGCGCGCCGGCACACGCGAAGCGCCACCGCTCATTGCCGAATCTATTTTGCGCGTCGAAGCGAGCAATGGCGCCCGTATCCCGTGGCTGGCGTCCGCGGCCGGTGTGTTGGCACTGGCGATTCTCGCGCTGGGTGTCTTCATGTTTTTGCAGCCAAATCGTGGCGCTGAAAATGCGCGCGCCGCAACGGCCCAGGTGCCTGAGGTCGGCGTGACTACCAGCACTTCTGACGATGCCCGATCGACAACATTGCGCTTGCCCGGTGCCACGGCTCAGGGGGCGTCGACGCCGGCAGTTGAAGCACCATCTGCGCGCGAGCCGGCCGCGACCGAGCCCCCGCCGTCCAGAGCCGAGCCGGCGCCCGTGCAGACGGAGCCTGCTCAAACCAATACTCAGTCCTCGCGTTCAACCTTGGCGACGACCGCGACGACCGCGCCGACACGTGTCGCACGCGCGCCAGACCCTGAACCTGTCACGGCCGCAACCCGACCCGATCGCATCACCATTTCGCTGGCGTTTCGCGGCGAGTCCTGGGTCGAGGTGTATGACGGCAAACGCGTCAAGCTTCTGTACGGCATGGGCGAAGCGGGTACGACCCGTTCGCTGGAAGGCCCCGGCCCGCTCAATGTTTTTCTTGGCAAAGCAGGTGATGTGGACGTGTCCATCAATGGCCGGCCGTATTCGGTGCCGCGAATCTCGCGATTGGGCACCGCACGTTTTGAAGTCGACGCGTCGTCGCAATAGGTTCAGGTTGTGAGCAAGAGCGTTGCGCCCGTCAAGGGCATCCCCGATTTACTGCCCCAGGATATTGCGACCTGGCATCGCGTCGAAGCCGTGTTTCGTGACGTGCTGGCGCGCTATGGCTATCAGGAAATTCGACTGCCGCTCATCGAACGCACCGAATTATTCAAACGCTCAATCGGCGACACCACCGACATTGTCGAAAAAGAAATGTTTACGTTCGATACTCAGGGCGGCACGTCCGTCACGCTGAGGCCGGAAGGCACGGCGGGCTGCGTCCGCGCCGGGATCAGCAACGGTTTGCTGCATAACCAGCGTCAGCGCTTGTGGTACAGCGGTCCAATGTTTCGCTACGAAAAACCGCAGGCTGGCCGCTACCGCCAGTTTTATCAGTTTGGGGCAGAAGCCTTCGGCTATCACGGCCCGGATATCGACGCGGAAATGATTTTGCTGTTG
>CAYGSQ010000234.1:4184-5963 GCA_964352435.1 uncultured Gammaproteobacteria bacterium
TTGCTGTTGGCCCGCGTGTGGCGCGAGCTGGGTCTGACGCGCACTACGCTCAAAATCAATTCGCTCGGCGACAAAGCCAGTCGCGAGCGCTATCGCGATGTTCTGGTCGACTATTTTACGCAACACAAGGATGCGCTTGACGACGATTCGCAGCGTCGGCTTGGCAGCAACCCCTTGCGCATTCTGGACAGCAAGAACCCGGCACTGGCGGACATCATTGCCGGTGCGCCGACGTTGCTGGACTCGCTTGATCCTGAATCGCAGGCCCATTTTGAGGGTTTACGGGTGCGACTCGACGCCGCCGGGGTCCAATACGCCATCGACACGCGTCTGGTACGCGGACTGGATTACTACTCGCGCACGGTCTTCGAATGGCAAACCGACGCGCTGGGTGCGCAAAATGCCATTTGCGGCGGCGGGCGTTATGACACGCTGGTGGAGCACATGGGCGGTCGTGCCACACCGGGGCTGGGCTTCGGCGTCGGCCTGGATCGACTGGTGGCACTGCTGGATGCCTGCGGTGCTACAATCCCACCCGTTTCGCCGGACGTGTACGTGGTTAGCGTGGGCGACGCGGCGGCGCAAGCGGCGCAAGCTCTGGCCGAATCACTGCGCGATACAACGACGGCACGCGTGGTCTGCCACGGCAATGAAAGCAGCTTCAAGGCGCAACTCAAGGCAGCCGACAAGAGCGGTGCCCGAATTGCGCTGATTCTGGGTGAAGATGAAACTGAGCGGCGCGTAGCGGGTCTCAAACCAATGCACGGCGGCGAACAGCGGGACGTATCGTGGGATGAGCTGGCGCCAGCGCTGACACAAATTTTGCAAGAACCGGTGGCCGGCTGACAGCAGCCCGGCGATCACTTTAATCACTAGTGCGCGCGAGTCGCGTATCACTTACGGGTAGAGTCGTGGACGAGAACCTTACAGAAAAAGAACAGTTAGAAGAGATCGCCAAATGGTGGGACGAGAATAAGATGTATGTCATCACCGGTCTCGTTTTGGGCGCTGGCGTTCTGGGCGGCTGGAATTACTTCAAGACACAGAAACTGACGCGCGCATATAGCGCATCGGCACTGCACTCGTCGCTCGCTGACGCCGTGGCCAGCGGTAACGCCGATGCGGCCAGTGCGGCAGCCAGCCAGCTGGCCGGTGACTACGGCAGCACGCCGTACGCTGCTCTGGCACCGCTGACCCTGGCCAAACTGCACGTTGACAATGGGGACCTTGATGCCGCTGCGGATGCATTGAGCCAGGCGCTCGATGCGCCGGCAGAAATTAGTTACGTCGCACGCTTGCGGCTCGCTCGCGTGCGTTTGGCGCAGGATCGACCCAGCGATGCACTCACGGTGCTCGAGGGGCCGGCTGGTACATTTGCCCCGTTGTTTGCTGAAGTTCGCGGCGACGCACACGCGGCGCTGGGCGACAAGGATCAGGCCAAGGCCGCCTACGAAAAAGCGCTGGACAGCAGCGGCGGCGCGCTGGATCGCAACATGATTCAAATGAAAGTCGACGCACTGGGCGTTGGCATCGCCAGCACGCAGTAGTGACCAACATGTTCCGGCATAGCGCGCGCGTGGTTTTGGTCCTGACGTCGTTGACGTTGGGCGCCTGTTCCTTTTTCGGCGGCGACAAGGACGAAGAGTCTGAGCCGGCAGAGCTGGTCGAATTTGAGCAAACCACCCGACTCGATAAAGTCTGGGACGCGAAACTTGGTGGCGACGCCGATGGTTTGCGGCTGGGTCTCATCCCGGCCAGCAACGGTGCACGCATCTATGC
>CAYGSQ010000235.1:0-5945 GCA_964352435.1 uncultured Gammaproteobacteria bacterium
CGGCCGTAACGCTTGCCCGTCAAGCAGCCGATGGCGACGGTGACGGTGGTTTCTGGACGCCCGCATCGGCCATCGGCGCGCCCTACCTTGAGCGTCTGGAGCAGCGTGCGGGCATGACGTTTCGCATCGTCGACTAAAAATATCAAAGGGTTAGGCGGTTTTTTGCCCCAATTGTGACCGTGGGCCTTGAATCATTCTCGCCCGCCCCGAACACTGTCAATGCAACCGAACGATTCGGGCTATAATGCGTCCTAGTATTTAGCTCTTCGAAATTTTGTCAGGAGATTAAGCCTCAATGAACGATCAGATTTCCCGCTATCAAGATGCCGTCTCGGCGGGGCAGCGACCGCGGGCTGCCTTCCTCGCGAAAACCTATAACCACCTGCTCGGCGCGATCCTCGGGTTTGTGGCTTTGGAAATAGTGCTGTTTAAAACCGGCATTGCTGCATCCATATTCCAACTTGTCGCCAGCTCCGGAAATATGGGCTGGTTGCTCATTATGGGTGGCTTCATGGTGGTCTCGTACATGTTCACCAACCTGGCTCAATCGCGCTCCTCCAAGGGCGTGCAGTACGCCGGGCTTGCGGGCTACACGGCCGCGTGGGCGGTGATGTTCGCCGCGCCGCTGTATTTGGCCTGGACTCTGATGAGCCCTGAAATCGTCAAAAACGCCGCATTGATCACCATTGTCAGCTTCGGCGCCTTGACGGCTATCGTCTACTACACAGGCAAAGACTTCACGTTTTTGCGCTCGGGCATCATGTGGGGCAGCTTTTTGGCGCTGGGCCTCATCGTCCTAAGCGCGGTCTTTGGCTTCCAGCTCGGTAACCTGTTCATGATCGGCATGGTTGGTTTGTCGGGCGCATCTATCCTCTACAGCACCTCGGCTGTACTGCAGGATTACCCGGACGATTTTCATGTCGCCGCCGCGCTCGCGCTGATGGCATCGGTCATGATGCTGTTCTGGTACGTGCTGCAACTGGTGATGTCATTTGCTGGCAGTGACTAGGCTCTGGCACTGAGTGAAAACAGGACCGGCGTCTGGCAACAGGCGCCGGTTTTTTTGTGTCCGCGGTCGTCGGCCAAGAGCCACTGTACATAACGTCTTACCGCCCCGATGTGTGAGTAGATTCACAGCACCCACGCGGTCGATTACATAGGCTTGCAGCGTTACGTTATGCCCTCGCCTGCGAGACTCCATGCAGACCACAACCCGTTCCTACCACTTGCTCGTCGTCGTGCCCCTTGCGGCATTCTTCGGCGCGCTCGCCCTGTGGTCCAACGCACCAGCACTGGCAAGTTTGTTTGATCAGCCCTTCAGCGGCCACATAGAGCGTTTTGGACCGCTGATTGCGGGGACGCTGCTGTGGCTGTGCGGCGCATGGCTAATGGGCCGCGTGGCGTTCTACGGCATTCTCAATCCGATGATCCGAAGGCGTACCGGACAAGAAGCACCGAGCATCCTCGCCAACTTCATTCACGCGGGGCTGCTCATCGCCACCATCCCGCTGATTATCAAATTTGTATTCGAGCGGCCGATTGGCGGTCTGGTTGCGTCATCGGGCCTTGTGACGTTGATCATTGGCCTGGCGATCCGCGACATGATTGCCGACTTTTTCTCCGGACTGGCGATGAATATCGAGCGCCCCTACTCAATCGGTGACTGGGTAGAGCTTGAGCCTGGCCTGGTCGGGCGGGTCACCGAATTGAACTGGCGCTCCACGCGACTGGTTACCCAAAGTGCGCGTACCGTGGTGGTGCCAAATAACAATTTGGCGTCGCGTCAGTTTATCAACTATAGCCTGCCCCAGCGACGCTATCGTGAATCGATCACCATTGCCCTGAACTACACGACCGATCCCGAGCGCGCGGAAAACATTTTGCACGCCGCACTGACCGCGACGCGCGGGCTGGCGGTAGGCGCCGACCACAACGTACGCATCAAGGAATTCTCTGAACGCGGCGTCGTCTATGAAATTCGATTCTGGATTGATGACCTTGCGCGCAAGGTTGCCATGCGCCACAAGTTGGCCGGGAATATTCTCAAGTATTTGCATCAGGCGGGCATTCCAATTCCGTATGCGCAACAGGAGATCGTCCTGACCCGCGACCGCAAACAGCGCACCGAGCGTCGCCTCGACGTTACGCGTTTGTTGGCGCGTATGGATCTGCTGACCGCCATGAACAAGGGTGAACTTGAACAACTCGCCGCATGCGCGCAGCAGCGCGACTACGTAAAAGGCAGTGTAATCTTTAACCGTGGCGACGTCGGTACCACGCTGTACCTGCTGGTCGAGGGCATCGCCGAGGCCACCGTCGGCGACGTCGACGACGGCCCCGCTATCGCCCAGATCGAACCCGGTCAGGCGTTTGGGGAAATGTCGCTGCTCACAGGTGAACCCCGTGTCGCCAGCGTGCGTGCCGTCACCGACGTGCACGCATTGGAGCTCAGTCGCGACGATCTCGAGCCCATTTTCAGAGCGCGCCCGGAAATTGCCAATTGTCTGGCCGATGTAATGGCACTGCGCGTGCGCACCAACGAGGCGTCGGCGGCGCGTTTCCTCGACAATGGCGATGCCGAATCACACACCTCACGTGCGCGGCACATCGCCAGCAAGATCAGCCAATTCTTTGGGCTGGGCGCCACCCACTAGCCAATATCACGACGCTCATAGCGACGCCCTACCCACCAGGTAACACCAGCCCAGACGCCGGCAAAACTCGCGCCCAGCCAGGCCAGTAAGCCAAGGCTCGCACCCAATCGGCTAAGCGACGCAAACAACCACGACGTCATCAAGTCGCCGCCACGATAGACCGCCGTATCGACCACATTTTTGGTTTTGTACTTTGCCTCGCGCGATACGACGGCAAACAGCATGTCCTTCACCGGCTTCATCACTGCGAACTCGCCGCCGCGTGTTAGAACCTGCAGCACCGCGACCGCCATCAAACTGGGCGACAGAGCAAGCACCGACAATCCGACCAGCGCCACGAGCGGCATGATGATGGCGGTACGTGCCAAACCAATACCCGAAATCAGCCGCCCGGTTACGAAAAACTGGACGACCAGTGACAACGCGTTCGTCGCAATGTTTATGTTGGCAAAAAATCGCGTACGCTCATCCGCATCGGGAATGCCAGTTTCAACCAGCGCGGCCTGTTCAAAATACAGAAAGGTCGTGGTCATCGTGTACATCAGCATCACGAGCGCCACGCCCGTTAGATAGCGCGATGTGCGCAATAATCGCAGGCCGGCAAACATCCCGCCGCCCAACGCACGACCCCGTGCATCAGGTGCCTCGGCTTGCGCGCTGAGCGCATGCCTTTTGCGTTGCCAGACTGACAGGCCGAGCACGAAGAAAATGGTGAGCAGTAAGGTTGAGCCTGCGACCGGCAGCATGGCGGCGAAACCCAGCGAGTCCACAACGCGACGTACGATGTAACTCCCAACCAGCGCGCCCAGACTGCCCCCGGCGGCGATACCACCAAACAGGCGAGTGGTTTGCTCGCGGTCAAAGACATCGACCATGAAACTCCAGAACAACGACACCACAAACAGGTTAAAGACGCTGGTCCAGACGAAAAAAATACGCGCAATCCACAACGGGCTAAACCCGTTTTGATATGCGAAATACAGCGCAAACAAGTTGCTCGCGAAAAAAACGTGCGCTGAAATAATCAGTGGTACACGCCGCAGGTTCGCCGCCATCCAGCCAAAGACCGGAATAACCACCAGCATGGTGACAAACGTGCCGGTGTACAGGTACTGCAAATTGTCGGCGCCGTTGGCCACACCGAACTGCTCGCGCAGCGGCCGTAGCATGTAGTAGGCGCACAGGAGAAAAAAGAAATAGCAGAACGCGTAGAGATAGCCGGCCCATTCGCCTGCACGCAAATTCAGGACCGCGGCAATTTTCGGGAATGATGGCTGGTCCGGGTGCGCTGGCATCGGCCGACTCTACCGCGCCTGCGCCGCCCTTGCATAGACCGTCGCGTCAACCAGCGTTTTGGATGAAACTGTAGTCCATCTTGGTCAAGTGGCGATCCTGCAGACGCAGGTACCATTCGCGCAGCTCATCCGCGGTCAACGGCGCGCTCACAAGGTAGCCCTGCACCAGATCGCAGTCGTACGAGTTGAGCAAGTTCCAGCAATAATTGCTCTCAACACCTTCGGCGGTGACCAGCAAGCCCATGTTATGACCCAGATCGATGATGCTCTTCACGATGATCGCATCGCCGGAATCGGCACGCAGATGCTGCACGAACGACTTGTCGATTTTGATTTGCGACAGCGGCAGCTGCTTGAGCAGCGACAACGATGTCTGGCCGGTACCAAAATCGTCCAGCGCAATCTCGATGCCGTGCTCCTTGAACGCTCGCAGCACGGCAACGGCCAGCTCAGGCTCCTGAATCACCGCGCTTTCCGTCACCTCAATGGACAGGCGCGACGGCTTGACCATGTAGTGGTGCAGCAAATCCATAAGCCGCTCAGGCAGGCTCGCGTCGGTCAGATCCTGGGCTGAGATATTTACCGCAATGCCAAGATCGTAGCCCGCATCGTTCCATGCCCGGCACTGCCGCACGGCTTCTTTAAATACCCAATCAGTAAGCTGGCTAATTTGTCCCGCTCGCTCCAGCAAACCGATAAACTCGTCCGGCGGGATGAAGCCAAGCTGCGGATGGCGCCAACGAACCAGCGCCTCCACCTGCTTCACACGTTTACTGCTCATTTCAATCTTGGGCTGATATTGCAGATACAACTCATCGTTGCGAATCGCGCCGGGCAGGTCGTGAATGATGGCCAACTCGCGCAAATGCTGTTCATCCTGGCCCGGCTCGTACATGACCACTTGTACTATCCGCACATAGGCCGAGATCAAACTGATGTTAGCCATGCGCCGCAGCGCTTTCATCGAATCGCAATGATCCGGGTACAGCGCGATGCCAGCCTTCAGCGACAGGCGAATTTCGTGCTCTCCAACAACGATCGGGCTTTCCAGGTTGGTCAGCAGAAACTCAACCAGCGACCGGGATAGACGCGGATCGGCGTCGTCAAGCAGCAACAGGAATTCGTCACCGCCAACGCGCGCAACCGTATCGGTCACCCGGGTGTTTTTGCCCAGACGTCGCGCCAGTTCCTTGAGTACCTGATCACCGACATCGTTGCCCAGCGTGCCGTTAATTTCGTTGAAACGCGACACGTCGATGGCCACAGCAGCGACACTTGTGCTCGTGTTACATGCCTTGTCGACGGCACGTTCAATGCGCTCATTGATCACCGAGCGGTTGGTCAGACCGGTCAGTGAATCAAATTGGTGTTCGTGGGATATTCTCTGTTCGCGTTCGGCGAGTTTCTCCGTCATCGAATTAAATTCATGGGCGATGCGCGACAACGGGTTGGTGATCGGCACGACCATCGGATGGTCATAGTTGCCGTTGCGCACATGGCGCACAGCTTCGCTCAAAAGACCCATGTGGCTGCGCCACTGGCGTCGCACCATCTGACGCAAAACGATCCACAACAACACGCCGGTAAGGGCGGCGGCGACGCCAACCAATACGCTCATCACGAGTACGAAGCGTGATCGTTCGACCGTGGCCAGAGACGGCGTCATGTCGAGCATTGCCACCAGGTGATTTGCGCCCACTTGATCGAGCTCCAGCGCAACAACACCATCCACGGTCGCAGGCATTGTCTCGGTCAACATGAGGCGGACTGGCATCGGGCCCTGCATGTCGCCCAGGGTGATGGGTGATCCGAATGCGAGCCTGCGCCGCGGCGTCGCCATGGTAGCAATCGACACGCCGTGAATGACGCCGTCCAACTGCACCAGGCGAAAACCCGGCACGAGATCTTGCGGCGCCAGATCGGCCACCAGTTGCGCGCTGGCGCCAGGATGCGAGGTGCCCGGGATGGTCGCAACCGCCGCTCCCGTCTCATCGAG
>CAYGSQ010000236.1:0-5941 GCA_964352435.1 uncultured Gammaproteobacteria bacterium
GCATATAGCCAGTCGCCCATAATTGGCGCATGCCGGCATCGATAATGGGGTATCCCGTTTGGCCCTTTTCCCAGGCGCGTAAAAGGTCATTGTTTTCTTCCCAGGGCAAGTTCTTAAACTTGTCCTGAAAAGGGGCCTCGGGCAATTGGGGGAAGTGATACAGCAAGTAATACGAAAACTCGCGCCAGCCAATTTCGCTTAAGTAAACGCGCGCACCTTCTTGTGTGTCGCTGCGTTTGGCTACCGCGGTTTTGACCGCGTGCCACACTTGTCGTGGCGACACTTCGCCAAAGTGCAGATGGGGTGAGAGCATTGAGGTGCCATCCACGGCGGGGCGGTCGCGGGCGTCGTCGTAGTCGCCAATCGCCCGCTCGACAAACGCGTTGAGGCGCGCCCAGGCGCCCGCCTCACCGGGCGACCACATAGCGCGCAAGCCGGCACTCCAATCGGGACGTGTGGGCAGCAACGCGAGATCATCAAGCGGTTGCGACGTTGGTGTGGATGAATAAAACGTGACGGTTTTGGGTGGGGCAACGGTGGCTTCAACCGTGTCTTTTTTCAGGCAGGCTTTCCAAAAGGGTGTGAAAACCTTGTAGGGGCCGCCCGACAGAGTTGCAACGGACTCGGGCTCGAACAGCAGGCAGCCGCGAAAGCGTTTTGCCACGGTTGTCGTGGCGGCCAGCGCGTCGTGCAGCGCGCGCTCTGCCGCGACGGCGTAGGGTTCATAGCCGCGCGACCAGTACACGGCTTCGGCGTTGGTTTCTTGCGCAAGCTCAACCAGCGTGTCCTGCCATACGCCCTGACGCACAATGAGCGTACCGCCCAGCGCTTCAATGTCTGCTGCGAGTCTTGCCAGCGAGTGGTGCAGCCACCAGCGACTGGCACCGCCCGCACGCCAGTTGCCCGGTGTGACGTCATCCAGGATGAAGCACGCAATCACCGGGTGGCCCGATGTCGCCGCCGCGCGCCAGCCGACGTTGTCGGCCAGACGCAGGTCATGGCGAAAGCAAAATATGATGGGTCTTGGGCTCACCTGAGGCTCCGTGTGCGCATGCTTATTCAGTGCGGTTTTTGAGGCGGCGCTAGATTAGCATGGGCGCCAGCCTCCACCGTGGAATCCATGGATGACTCGTTCGCGATCAGCACAGCTATGACACAAAAAACCTTACGTCTTGTTCTCGCGGATCAGCTGTCACCAGCGCTCAGCGCACTCGAAGACCTCGATCACGCCCACGACACTGTGTTGATGATGGAGGTGGCGGACGAGGGGCGCTATGTCCCGCATCATCCGAAAAAAATAGCGTTTTTACTGTCTGCGATGCGCCATTTCGCGGCGGCGCTGAGGGCGCGGGATATCGACGTGCACTATGTTCAGCTCGATGATGCGGACAGTCTGGGTAGTTTCGATGCGACCTTGAAAAGGGTTATCGAGCGCGGTGACTTTACGCATCTGGTGGTGACTGCGCCTGGCGAGTATCGCGTGGCGCAGATGATGGCCGGCTGGTCCGCCGCTCTGGGCATCGACGTAGAGGTCCGTGCTGACTCGCGATTTTTCGCAACGGACGATGATTTCGCGCAGTGGGCGGCGGGGCGCAAGCAGCTCACCCTCGAATACTTCTACCGCGAGTGGCGCAAAAAAACCGGGCTCTTGATGGATGGCAAGGAGCCAGCAGGCGGCAGCTGGAATTTCGACAAGGCCAATCGCAAGAGCGCGCCGCCCGGGCTGACCTACCGCGTGCCGCCCTCGTTCGAACCCGATGCGATCACGCGCGCGGTGTGTGCGCTGGTCGCAACCGAGTTTGCCGGGCACTTCGGTGATCTCGAGCCGTTCGATTGGGCTGTCACCGCCGAGGATGCCGAGCGCGTGTTTGATCACTTCCTGTGCCATGGCTTGCCGAGCTTTGGCGATTATCAGGATGCGATGGTGCAGGGCGAGCCGTTCATGTACCACAGCGTCATCTCACACTACTTGAATGCGGGTCTTCTTGACGCGCGAGATGTATGCGAGCGGGCCGAGACGGAATATCGTGAGGGGCGCGCGCCGATTAACGCGGTCGAGGGTTTTGTGCGGCAGATCCTCGGCTGGCGTGAGTTTGTGCGCGGCATCTACTGGCTGCATATGCCCGACTACGCACAGCGCAATGCGCTAAATGCGACGCGACCGTTGCCGGCCAGCTATTGGGGCGGCGCGACCAATATGAATTGTATTAAAGAAGTGGTCAGCCAAACCCGGCGCAACGCGTACTCGCACCATATTCAGCGCCTGATGGTCACCGGCAACTTTGCTCTGCTAACCGGCATTGCGCCGCAGGCGATTCATGAGTGGTATCTGGCGGTGTATGCCGACGCCTATGAATGGGTAGAGATGCCCAATACGCTGGGCATGGCGACGTTTGCGGATGGCGGAATCGTCGGCAGCAAGCCGTATGCGGCAAGCGGCGCCTACATCAACAAGATGTCCAATTTCTGCAGTGACTGTGCGTACAACGTTAGAAAGAAGGCGGGCCCTGAGGCCTGTCCTTTCAATTACCTGTATTGGTACTTTCTGCATCGAAACCGCGAACAGTTGAGTGGCAATCATCGGCTGGCCTTTGCGTACAAGACCCTGGCAGGCTTTACGCAAGACAAGATTGACACGATTTGCGTCGACGCCGAGGCCTTCCTCAAGCAGGAATTTGGCGCCAAATAAAGCGGTTTACGCCTTTTGTTGCTGTGCTGCGACAAATGTACGGTTGCGGCAAGGAAAAAAGACAGGTCTGATTGTATACAATGGTGGGTGCGTGGGCGCAAACAGATTTGTACAAGCGGGCTAAACCCGGTTAACCTCACCGTTGATTGTATACAATCTTTCGGTGTGGGCCGTGGCGTACACGCAACATGCCGACAAAACCAAACCGTGGCAGTCATTCGCAACGATACAGGGGTTAGCGATGAAGAAATGGGCAGTAATAGCGACCGTGGCGGCATTGTCCGCACCCGGTGGCGGATCAATGTGGCTGGGCACCGAGGCGCATGCACAGATCGAAGAAGTGATCGTGACGGCGCGGCAGCGCTCAGAGTCGCTGCAGGATGTACCGGCATCGATTACGGCGTTTACCGAATCAGATCTCGAACGCATTGGCGTTCAGCGGGCGGAAGACTTTATTAGTCTAACGCCGGGCGTATCCATCGTGAACACGGTGGAAGTTGGTGATTCGCAGGTGAACATTCGCGGCCTTAACGGTGCGCGTGATGGTGAAACCAACTTTGCGTTCATCCTCGACGGTGTCTTGTATACCAACCCCAGCGCGTTTAACCGCGAGTACGCCAACCTGGCTCAGATCGAAGTGCTTAAGGGCCCACAGGGCGCACTTTACGGTCGTTCAGCAGCGGCTGGCGCCATTATCGTCACCACCAAAAAACCCGATAATGAATGGGATGGCTCGGTGGAGCTCGGCGCCGGTGAATACGGCCTTGTCACCGCCCAGGGGTCGGTCGGCGGCCCGCTCAGCAAATCGATCTTCGGTAGCTTGAGTGCCGACTACCGCAGCACGGACGGCTTTTTGCAAAACACGCTGACCGGCGCTGATTCGGTGAATAATTTTGAGAGCACCAGCGTTAGTGGCCGGCTGATTTTTGAGCCAACGGACAACCTGAGTATTGATACGAAGTTGCGTGTTGCTGATGTCGACGCATCGTCCATTGCGTTTAACGCATCGTTCGCGTTGCCGGGCTTTGCCGCGGCGTTTGGCAACCCCGACTTTTTTGAAGACGCGAACAATCACTTCTTCATTTTCGCCCCCAACGTCACGCCTTCGAACACGCAGGAAACGCTCGAGTTTTCGGTCAAAGCGGATTACGACATGGACTGGGCGACGTTGACGGCCTGGGGTCTATATTCGGATCAGGAACAGTTCTTTCAAGCCGACGGCACGTCAGGTGCGTTTGGCTTCTACTTTGGCGAGCAAAGCTGCATCGACTCTACCGCAGCGCTGGCAGGCACGAGGGTGCAATCACCGACTTTCGTGGGCCTGACGCCGGCCGGTTCGCTGTTCCCGCCCTACAGCCCCACCACCTGCGATGGCTACCAGAACCAGGTGCGTGACCAAACAGATTTGAGCATGCAAGTGCAGCTGACATCGCCTGGCGACCAACGCTTGCGCTGGCAGACGGGTTTGTATCTGCTCGACATCGATCGTCAGGTGGGCGTGGCGCAGCTGTTGGATGATGGGTCAAACAATCTCCCAACCTCGCTGGTCAATCCGTTCACCGATGCGCTGGTGTCGGATGACTTTGGCACCACGGTCTACTCGATCTTTGGTTCATTGAACTACGACGTCAATGACGACATCGAAGCGTCGCTTGCACTGCGCTACGATCGTGAGGAGCGTGAGGTGTCGAATACGGTACCGACGCCTTCACAACAGGTGTCGACGCGCATTAACTATTGTGCCAATACCGGCGCGGGCTTTTGCTCTTTTGACGGTGTCAACGACATTGGCGGTACGCCGCTCAACCCTGCGTTTATCACCGACTTTGCCACGGGTATCGTGGTCGACTCGATTGCCGATCGTAATCGTTCGTTCACTGAGCTGCAGCCCAAAGCCAGCCTGAGCTGGGACGTCAACGATGAGCTGACGATCTTCGGTAGCTGGGGTATCGGTTTCAAGAGTGGTGGCTTCAACAACATCGGCGCGACCGAGACCATCCAGTTCTTCCTGGTTGACGGTGGTGCCAGCCTCGTTGCCCCGCCCGAGTCGTTCGAGAAAGAAACCTCCAGCGCGTTCGAGCTGGGTTTCAAGTCGCAGCTTGCCGGTGGTCGCGTACGTCTGGAAGGCGCGGTGTTTAACACCTACGTCGACGACATGCAGTTCTTCGAGTTCTTTGTAGGTCCGTTTGGTCTGTTGCGTGTGGTTGAAAACATCGATGAGGTGTCACTGGTTGGCGCTGAGATGAGCATCAATGCCGACGTCACCGACAATCTGAGTTTGAGCTACGGCGTCAGCACGATTGACAGCCGCATCGACAAAAACGCGATTCGCCCTTACACCGCCGGTAACGAAGCACCCAGCGTGCCTGAAATTACCTACAACTTTGTCGCGGAATACATCAAGCCTGTGTTTGGTGGCAACTGGGACTTCATCGGTCGCCTCGAGTATTCCTACGTGGGCGACACCTGGTTCCACACCGTCCAGGATGATGTGGTGCCTGCCACGTTGTTTGGCGGCCCGCCGGCTGACTTCTCGCGTACGCAGATTCGCGGTTACGGCATCACCAATTTGCGCATGGGTATCGCGGGCGATCACTGGTCGGTGACCGGCTACTCGCGCAACCTGTTCGACGAAAACTATCTGGCGGAAGTCATCACCGCGCCGGAATTTGGCGGCTCGTTTGTACACCCGGGTGTCGAGCGTCTGTCAGGCATCGAAATCAACTACCGCTTCAAGTAGCGCTTAGCAAAAACGCGCCCGGCAGTCATGCCGGGCGCGTTTTTTTATGGGCGTTGTTTGCGCCGGGTTTTAGATGATGCCGTTCTCGCGCAACGCCGCACGCTGTTCTTCGTCCAGCCCCAAGATGCCGCCAAACACATTGTCGTTGTGCTCACCAAGCTCGGGTCCGGCGTGACGGACCGAGCCGGGCGTCAGCGACAGTTTCGGGAACACGTTCTGCATCGCCAGCTCACCGAAATCCGGGTGCGCCAGTTTGATGATGGCTTCGCGTGCGGCAAAGTGTGGGTCTTCAAGCATGTCGGGCGCACGATAGATTTTGCCCACCGGCACACCGTGCTCTTCCATCAGGTCGGTCAGCGCATCCGCGTCCAGCGTTTTGGTCCACGCGCCGACCATCTCGTCGAGCTCGACCTGATTTTGCCCACGGGTCGCGTGGGTTGCGTAGCGCTCGTCATCGGCCAGTTCCGGCTGGCCCATAGCCTTGGCCAGACGCTTGAACACGGTGTCCTGAT
>CAYGSQ010000237.1:0-5907 GCA_964352435.1 uncultured Gammaproteobacteria bacterium
TTGCAACACCGTGACACCCCCGCCCTCGCTCGAAGCGTAGTAGCCCAACAAGTGCGGACTTAGCCGACTTCGAAACGCATTCACTTCGTCAGCAAAAAAGGCCTCGCCCGAAATGACCAGACATGTCAGGGTGGGTAGCAGCAGGCCATCGCCGGGCAGTGCAAGCAAACGTCGCATCAGGGTCGGCACCAAAAAAGTTGTCGTGGCGCGTGCGCGTGTAACAGCAGCGACCAGCTCAGCGGGCTCCAGCGGCGGCGGCAAAATAATGAGCGTGGCGCCGCTTGAAAGCACCGACATGGCAAACGAGCGACCGCCACCAAAATGCAGTGGCGTGACCACAGCGAAGCGATCACGACTGGAAAAACCCAGGCTGACCCACTGTGTCACAAAGCGCGCGTGCATCTGATTGTGGGTAACCCGCGCGCCTTTTGGTCGTCCCGTGCTACCCGAACTAAGACTAATCAGCCAGTCCGCATCGCCCCCTTGCTCTGTGCGAAATTCTGCGCCCGGACGTGCGTCACCCAGTGGTTCCAATGCGATGTTACGCACACTTGACGAGACGTCTGCGCCCTTGTCGTGCAGAAAATGGGTTACGCCAAACGCTGCAATGGCTTGATCGCGCTCAGCCTCTTGCCAGCGGTGATCAAGCGGCACGAGGACAGCACCCAGACCCGAGATAGCAAAGTATGCCGCGGTGTGATGCGGATGATCGCCCAGTGCAACGCCAACGCGCGCGCCTTTTTCAACGCCGGCGCGCTGCAGCCTGGCCGCCAGATTCGACACCGACCGCCAAAGATCCTGGTACGAGATCGAATGCCCCTGATACTCGATCGCAATACTGCGCGGCCGCGCACGTGCTTGATGCCGGACTAGCCCGGCGAGATTCAAGTACCTTGCCCGAGATCTGAATCGAGACCATAAACCCGCACAACATTGTCGCGCATCAGTGCACGCCGTGAAGCATCGCGTAATTCCATTGCGTCGATTTCAGCCACCGTGCGCTCGAAATCGAGCACCGGGAAATCGGTACCAAACATCACTTTGCTGCGCCCGTACGTGTTGATGTAGTTGACGAAACTGGCCGGCCAGTATTGTGGACTGTGTGCATCGCAGCCGATAAAAACGTTTTCGTGTTTCCAGGCCATCGCGATCATCTCGTCGGCCCAGGGGATGCCCACGTGGATACCGATAATCCTGAGCTCAGGAAAGTCACAGGCAATGGCATCCAGAGCGATGGGTTGCCCGGTGCTGCGCGTGCGATGCTGTTTGGAATAAATCATCGACTGTCCAACCTGAATCTGCACGGGCACATTCAGCTCGACACACTTTGCGTAAAACGGATAGTAGCGAGCGTGATCGGGCGCCACGTCGTACCAATGGGGATAGGAATGCGCGCCAATAAACCCCAGTTCGCGCACCGCGTGTTCAAGCTCACGCACGCCGTCCATGCCGGTGTGCGGATCGATGCCCAACAAGCCCGAAAATTTGGCCGGGTGTGCAGCCACCGCATCGGCCACCACCTGTGGCGGCATGTGATAGCAACCCGGCAATCCGACGCGCCCCGCTTTTGCTGCGATCAAAAACCCGTGACCGATGTTCGCCCTGTCCATGCGCCCGATCATCTGTTCAAGGCTCAAGCCGGTCATCAGATCGTTCTTTGCTCGCATCTTTCCAGCGAAAAATTCGTCTTTCCAGTCGGGTCGAACGGACAGCGCCTCGCGTGTCCATAAATTGACGACGGCATCGATAGCCCGATAGTCATGAGAGTTGGTCATGGTCGCTGTCTTCCGCACTCAGGCGCGTTGCTCAAAACCTAACGGTAAACCTGCGTCAGGCGTAAATCCAAACAAGGGCTCTTGTGCAAGATGTTCGCGCAAGATCTGCCGCACTTCCAGCAGCGCGCTCAAATCGATGCCCGTGCTCACACCCATCGCCTCGAACATGAACACGAGGTCTTCCGTCACAATATTGCCGCTGGCGCCCGGCGCAAACGGGCACCCGCCAAGTCCGCCAAGTGAACTGTCAAAGGTGCGGATACCACATTCATAGGCGGCCAATGCATTGGCCAGTCCCAATCCGCGCGTATTGTGCAGATGCACGCCAGTGAGTTTGTCGCGCCCGACTTCGTCCCACACCGCGAGCACCAGCGTGCGTACAGCTTTGGGATCGGCGTAGCCCGTTGTATCGGACAAACCCACTTCTTGAGCACCCGCGTCAATCAAGGCGCGCGCGCTTGCGACAACGTTGGCGACCGGCACCGTGCCCTCAATCGTGCAACCAAATGCCGTCGACAGGCTGGCTTCAAACTGTACTGGCGCATCATGGGCGTCGATCAGGGCGCGAATCGCACGAACTTCGTCCAGCATTTGTGCGTGGGTGCGCCGCACGTTACGAACACTGTGCGTTTCGCTCACGGAAAAAGGCAATGTGATCTTGTGCGCGCCCGCGGCAAGAGCGTCGACCGCGCCGCGCTTGTTGGGCACCAGCACCGCGACCGCCAAGCCGTCATGTTTGACCGCCGCGCGGACCACAGCGGCCGTATCCGCCAGCTGTGGCAGGACCTTGGCTGGCACAAAGGAACCGACCTCGATTTCACGCACACCGCACGCGTGCTCGGCGGCGATCCAGTGATTTTTGGCGTGAAGTGGCAGGATCGACTGCACATTCTGCAGACCATCACGCGGGCCAACTTCACTAATAAGAACCTCGGGTTGCATGCTCATGAGCGCCTGGTTGATGACTCTTTCCTAAGATCTAAATGTTATACTATTATAACATTTTGAGTAAGCCTCGGACGGCACATTGAAAGGAGCCCCGAATCTATGAATAAGGACGCGCTTCCACTGGCGGGCATCCGCGTGGTCGAACTGTCGCATATGGTCATGGGCCCCTCTGCAGGGCTGGTTCTGGCCGATCTCGGCGCCACGGTCATCAAGGTAGAACCACCGGGTGGCGACAAGACGCGCCTGCTCAAGGGCTCGGGCGCCGGCTATTTCACGATGTACAACCGCAACAAACACAGTGTTTGCGTTGACCTCAAAACCGACACCGGCCGTGACGTCGTACGCACCCTTATCAAAGACGCGGACATTCTGGTTGAGAACTTTCGCACCGGCACGATGGACAAGCTGGGCCTGGGCTACGACGCTGCGAGCGAACTCAATCCCAAACTTATCTACTGCTCGGCGCGGGGTTTCCTGAAAGGCCCTTACGAGAATCGCACGGCGCTGGATGAAGTCACCCAAATGATGGGCGGTTTGGCCTACATGACCGGACCGCCGGGCAAACCACTGCGCGCGGGCGCTTCGGTCATCGACGTACTCGGCGGCATGTTCGGGGTTATCGGCATATTGTCCGCGCTCGAGCAACGTCATCGCACGGGTAAGGGACAGCATTTATCCAGCGCGCTGTACGAGAGCACCGCGTTTCTGGTCGGTCAGCACATGGCTCAAATGGCCGTACTGGGTGAGCCCGCGCAGCCAATGCCCGCACGCATTTCGGCGTGGGCGGTATACGACGTGTTCGAATCACGGGACGGCGAAAAAGTGTTTGTGGCGGTGGTCAGCGACGGACAGTGGAAGACGTTTTGTGACACCTTCGACCTGGGCGACGTGGGCCATGACGCGACGCTCGCCACCAACGCGGCACGGGTTGCCGCGCGCGACCGCATCATCCCGCGCGTAGCGCAAGTCCTTGGTGGCTATGACAAAGCGGCGCTGATGGCCGCCCTGGACGGTTGCGGCCTGCCCTACGCGCCCATCGCCAAACCAGAAGATCTGTTCGATGACCCGCATCTGAACGCGGCCGGCGGACTGATCGACGTGCACACGATCAACGGCGACAAAACCAAACTGCCGGCACTGCCCATTTCGATAAACGGCCAGCGACCGGGTTTGACCAAGGACGTACCGCGCGCCGGCGAAGATACGGATCGCGTGCTGAGCGACGCCGGTTTTACGCCCGCGCAAATCACACAAATGCGCGCCGACGGCATCATCGAATGACCTCGGTTCGACGCACGTTTGTCGACGGTCAATATGGGCAACTGCACTGTCGCATCGCCCGCAACGAACACAGCGACGCAAGACCGGTTGTCTGCCTGCATATGAGTCCAAAGTCATCGTGGCTATTTGCCGACCTGCTCGGCCCGCTCGCACAAACCCGCACGGCACTGGCCCCCGACTACCCGGGCCATGGCGAGTCGGACCGGCCACCGGCCGAGCCGCATGTCACGCTTGAAGACTACGCCCGCGACATGTGGGCGGCCGTCGATGCACTGATCGACACGCCGGTCCATTTACTTGGTTCGCACACCGGCGCCATGGTCGCCGTCGAGGCCGCCTATCAGCGACCCGATGATGTCATCAGTATTGTCAGTCACAGTGCGCCTGTCCTGACCCAACAGGAAGTCGACGAATTCGAGAAACTCTACGCACCCATCCCCCTGGACGAGGCTGGCACGCGGTTCAAGGTTTTGTGGGAGCGCGTGCATTTTCATCGCGGCCCGGACATGCCGCTTGCGCTGTGCGCCGAATCGTTTGCTGAAAACCTGCGCGCTGGCGACGACTATGAATGGGGTCACCGCGCGGCATTCGCTTACGCCGGCACCTATCGCGAACGATTGGCACACATCACTCACCCGATCCTGATACTCAATCCCAATGACGACATGCATGAACACACCAAGCGTGCTGACGCTTTGATGCAAAACGGTCAGCGCATCGACAAGCCGGACTGGGGACACGGGTTTTTTAGTGTCCATGCACAGGAAACCGCGGACCTGGTTAACGAGTTTTGCGCTGGCGCCGAGACGCTCGCGTAATGCGCCTCCCGCCACTAACCCGGGACCAAATTCCCGTCGCCGCGCGCGCGGCGCTTGAGCAAGGCGAGGCCTTGATGGGCTTCATGCCCAACGACGCATTGGTCATGGCGCGTCAGCCCGCACTGCTAAACGCTTTTTTGGAACTGGTGCGCGCAGTCTACGGGCCAGGCAACGTCGACCCGCCTTTGAAACGCTTGATTGGCATGGTGGCAAGCCGCCGTGCCGGCTGTCACTACTGCACGGCACACACCGCCAATGGTGCACGGACGCTCGGCGTACCTTTAGCCAAGCTCAACGCGCTGTGTGATTTCGCTAACAGCGCATTGTTTAGCGCCGCTGAAGTAGCCGCTCTGTGCATTGCTGACGGCGCTGCCAAAGTACCGAACGCCGTCAGCGATGCTGACTACGCACGGCTCGCGCAACACTACGACGCGCACCAGCAGGTTGAGATTGTCGCCGTCATCTCACTGTTCGGCTTTCTTAACCGCTGGAACGCAACCCTTGATACCGAACTTGAAGACATCCCCGCTGCCAGCTGGCGCGAACTGGACTAAACGACTTACGGAGAACACCATGGCCACCAGCCACCACGCAATGCAGCCGTTAATTCGTACGCTGACAGACATTGTCGGCAACGCCCACGTTTTAATTGACGACGCCAGCCTTACGCTCTATTCACAAGACGTTTATTCACTCGGAAAAACGGTCATGGCCGTTGTGCAGCCAGACAACAAAGACGATCTGGCAGCGGTTGTCAGGGCTGTTACGCACGCCGGTCACGCGGTCATTCCGCGCGGTGGCGGCATGTCATACACCGGCGGTTACCTGGCGGTCGAAGACAACAGCGTGCTGATTGACATGGGTCGCATGAATCGCGTGCTCGACATCAATCCTACGGACATGACGGTGACGGTGGAATGCGGCTGCACCTGGCAATCCTTGCATGAAGCGCTCAAGGATACCGGCCTGCGCACACCGTTTTGGGGCACGCTTTCAGGCATCCACGCCACGGTCGGCGGTGGTCTGTCGCAAAACGGGATTTTCTGGGGCTCTGGCCGTTTCGGCAGCGCACTCGATTCAGTTCT
>CAYGSQ010000238.1:0-2169 GCA_964352435.1 uncultured Gammaproteobacteria bacterium
CTACCCCACGTTACGGCTCACGCGTACGGTCGATACCGCACAGGTCATGACCATTGAACCGGGCATCTATTTTATCGAGCAACTGCTTGAGCCCATCCGTGAGACAGCGCTGGGGCGCTCGGTCAACTGGACGCTGGTGGATGAACTCTACCCCTTCGGCGGCATTCGCATTGAAGACAATGTGCTGGTAACGCAAGACGGTTCACGCAATCTGACACGCGACGTGTTTCAAGGCGCACTATGAAAACGATCGGCCTTCTGGGCGGCATGAGCTGGGAAAGTACCGCGGTCTACTACCGCTCTATCAACACGACACTGCGCAAGAAGCTGGGCGGATTGCACTCGGCAAAGATTGCGCTGATCAGCGTTGACTTCCACGACATCGAAGTACTGCAGCAGCGCGGTGACTGGGACGCGACCGCCGTGTTGTTAAGCGAGAGCGCACAGCAGGTCGAACGCGCGGGCGCCGATGTGCTTTTGCTGTGCACGAACACCATGCATATCGTCGCGCCGCAAATCAGCGCCGCCGTCAATATCCCCATGCTGCACCTGGCTGATGCTACGGCGATGGCGATCAAAGCACGCGGCCTGAATACCGTTGGTTTGCTCGGCACACGCTTTACGATGGAGGAGCCCTTTTATCGGGAGCGGCTGGAGCAGCAGGGACTCAAGGTGATTGTCCCGTCGACACAGGACCGTGAGACCGTGCATCGAATCATCTATGACGAACTGTGCCGCGGCATCATCAGTGACGACTCTCGTAACGAGTATCTGAAAATTATTACCGATCTTATGTTTAGCGGCTGCGAAGGCATCATCGCGGGTTGCACTGAAATCGGCATGCTGATTCAACAGGCGCACATCGACGTACCGTTGTTTGACACAACCGCCATTCACGCACAGCAGGCGGTGGAGTTTGCGTTAGCTCAGGACCAGGTTTTAGCTTCATAGCTCAGTTCCAGACGGCCACTGCAAAGTGGACCAGCGAATTAGTCGAAATTTGGCTCAAGACATTGCGCGTCGCCACCGGTGTAATAACGCCCATCGAACACGCACTTGAAGGAGCCGCCACCATGTACAACTCAGTGGTTAACATTGCCGCCGCCGACGCGACCGCCGCCGTCGAGCACTTCTCCGCACGCCTCGCGTTTGAGGCCGACTGCTGGGACACACACGAGGCGCTGCACAAACGAGAGCCAGGTTTCGTTGTGCTGGATGTACGCAGCCACGAGCTCTATCGTCGCCGTCATATTCCAGGCGCCATTAGTCTTCCGCAGGGCAAAATAGTGACGAGCAAGCTTGTGCCATGGTCACAGGACACTGTGTTTGTCGTGTACTGCGCCGGCCCCCATTGCAACGGCGCTAACAAAGCCGCCCTAAAGCTCGCCAAGCTGGGACGCCCGGTCAAAGAACTGATCGGCGGCATGACCGGCTGGGCAGATGAAGGCTTTGCTTTTTTCAGCGGCGACGAGCCAGGCAGCGTGCACGATGTCGAGTAGGGCCACAGCGTCTGCGGCACCATTCGCCGTCCGGCCGTTCGCAAGAGACGACACGTCCGGCGTGCTCACGTTGATGCGTAAACTTGCACAGTTTGAGGGATACATCGACCAATTTACCGTCACAGAGCGCGACCTGGTCGAACGCGGGATATGCCCCAATCCTCAATTCGGTGTGCTGCTCGCTTATCGCGTCAGCGACCCGTCCGTCGTCGTGGGCATTGCCGTCTACTACCTGGTGCCGTTTACCTACGATTTATACCCGGACCTGATCCTCAAGGAACTGTACGTTGACGACGCGCATCGCGGCCTGGGTGTTGCACGACAGCTTATGCAGCAGCTCACGAACACCGCGGCGGTCGCCGGCTGCAAGCGCATGCGCTGGCTCGTTTTGCGTGACAACAAGGGGGCCCGGGCGTTCTATGCCTCACTTGGTGCCGCACACGATCAACAGTGGCAGAACTGGGTTTTGAAGATAGCCCCCTGAATCAACCGTGCCTAACGCCGCCACGCATCGCGGCGGATTTCATACACGACGCAAGGATGAGCACGCGCGGCGTCACGAAAGTGGACACCCTCGCGCCGCTTGCCACCGATTTTTTCCATCGCCCCGCACGAGCGGAAATTTGTTTCGCCCACCCAAAAAACAACGCACTCAACAAAATCAAAGCCA